>JAQGPD010000190.1 GCA_028293305.1 Verrucomicrobiales bacterium
GACGTAGGTGCGGCCGTCCAGGAAGGCGTGGGCGCGGGCGGCGAGGGCGAGGCCGATGGTGGCGCGGGGGGAGGCACCGACTTTGATAAAGGGGGCGATGGCCACGCCGAAATCCTGGGGGCGGCGCGTGGTGTGGACGAGGCGGACGATGTATTGTTTCACGCGCTCGTCGAGATAGAGCGAGGCGGCGACTTCCCCGGCGGCGCGGATGGCTTCGAGGGTGACGATGGGCGGCGGAGGCGGGAGGTCCTTGATCGTGGCGGCGAGGTCGAGGACGAGGAGCTCCTCGGCTTCACTTGGATAATCGACGACAACTTTGAGGAGGAAGCGGTCCAGCTGCGCTTCCGGGAGTGGGTAGGTGCCTTCCTGTTCCAAGGGGTTTTGGGTGGCGAGCACCATGAACGGGGAGGAAAGCGGGAAGGTTTGGTCGCCGATGGTGACTTGTTTTTCCTGCATGGCCTCCAGGAGGGCGCTTTGGACCTTGGCGGGGGCGCGGTTGATTTCGTCGGCGAGGATGAAATTGGCGAAAACGGGGCCGCGTTTGACGCGGAATTCCGCGGCGCGGGGATCGAAGATTTCGGTGCCCACGATGTCCGCCGGGAGCATGTCCGGGGTGAATTGGATGCGGTTGAACTTCGCATCCACCAAGGCGGCCAAGGTTTTGAGGGCCAAGGTTTTAGCCAAGCCGGGGACGCCTTCCAGAAGCACGTGGCCGCGGACGAGGAGGGAGATGAGGAGCCGGTCCACGAGGGAATTTTGACCAATGAGATAGCGGCCGATTTCCGTGCGGAGAGGCTGGATCCAGCGGGAGGCTTCCTGCACGGCGGCCTGGGCGCCGGGGGTATCGGGGGCGAGGTGGGAGTCGGCGGAGGCAGGGGAGGAGTCGGAGGTCATTGGGCGGAGCGGGGAGGAGGAAAGGGCCGGTTTTTGCCGGGGAAGGAGGCGCGAGTCCGGGAGGGCGGATCCGGGGTGGGATTGGGTGGACTTGACAGCTGGTGGCAGGGAACTCAATGGCCGAAATTCAGGGAAATTCCGGACGGTCGACGGACGCTGGACGGGCGGTGGTGAATGATGCAGGTTGGGGTTTCGGTGAAGATGAAACCGTGCCATCCGTCAGTCATGTTGTTGTATCGAATTTTTCTGCTGGGAGGCGTCTGCGCGCTGACGGGCTGCAAACTGCCGGATGTGAACCTGGCGACCAGTGATCCATTGAAGGTGGACATCAAGGTGGACCTGAATGTCTATCAACACAGCAGCCCCGAGGAAGCCGCGAAGGCGGACGCGGCGGACGACGAAACCGAGCAGGTGGCCAAGCGGAAATACAATCGCGGGGCGGAAATCCAGGAGCTGAAAAATCAACGCTACGTGGCGGAGACCCACCGCGGGGTATTGTTATTGCGGCAGCAGCCGGCGGGGACCTATGGCGAGTATGTGAAGAAGCTGGTGGAGGATGAAAACAAGGACCGGATGCTGCTGATGACCGCCGAGGCGCAAAAGGCGAAGCGGGAGCTGCGGGAGGTGATGGAGGAAAGCTACACCGCCGCCCGCGCCAACGCCCATGCCGGGGAATGGATCGAGGTGCCGGACCCGGAAAAACCGGAGTCATTCAAGCTCGAGCAGAAACGTTAGCAAGGCGGGGGAGGAGGGATGTATTCGATTTTCAATATTCAGTTTCAATTTTTTGTATCGGCCAGTTTGCCAGCGGGTGGTCCAGTTTTCCCGCCTGCCCGATTTCTTAATTTCCTATTTCTAAATTTCCTATTTCCTATTTCCTATTTCCTATTTCTTAATTTCCTATTTCTCAATTTCTCAATTTCCCCATTTCCCCATTTCCCCCTCAAGGCGTGGTGACCCGCAGGCGGGCGAATTGGCGGATGTTGGTGGGGGTGAATGGCAGGTAGCTTTCCCAGGTGTCGGTGAACCTGCCATCGGGTAGGGTGACGCGGTTCACGAGGCGGCCGTTTTCCACCCAACCGGCGAGGTCGCTGGAGAATTCCACATGACGGGTTTGGCCGGCGATGGCGGGCGGATAGGTGAAGGTGAGGTGGAAGCGGTCGGCGACGACGGAGGCCGTGGGCAGGGCGTCAGGGGAAGGGATGAGGGGAAGGGAGCCGAGGGAGAACTCCATCAGATTCGTGATGCCGTCATTGTCAGGATCATCGCCGGGGGCTCCCAGGCCGGGGTAAAGTGCGGCCCACTGGGCATAGGAGGTGCGGTCGTCCGTGCCGGGGGTTCCTTTGGCGGCTATGCTGGCGCGCCATTCCATGGGGTCGCCGTGGTTCAGGTTGGGTTTTTCCGGATTGATTAGGACGAGGGTGGGACCGGTGCCGTTGGGGGACGTGGGCCAGAGGGGATCGTTGTCGTAGAGGAAATCAAAGATGGCGATGCCGGCTCCATAACTGAGTTTCAGCTGCTCCCCTCCATTGCTGAGGCTGTCGGGATCAAAGGATCCGGCAGCCAGGGGGAGTCCACTTCCATAGCGGATTGCAAACGCCACGGGGTTTTTGGCGATGATGATTTTAGCTCCGGCCGCGAGGGTGGTGTTGGGCAGGAAATTATAGTCCACGCCTTTGGTGAAGCGGAAATCCGTGAGGTCCACGGGGGCATTGCTGATGTTGGTCAGCTCGATGAATTCGAACTGCTGTGCGGTCCAGGCGGGGTTCCAGCCGGGGCTGGAGGATTCAGCCGGGGAGATGGGCGCGGGATCGTAGTTGATTTCCGTGATCCGCAGCGCGTTTTGATAGGTGGCCGTGTCCAGGCCGGCGGCGATGAATTGCACCGGTGGTGACCAAAAGGACCAGCGGCCGGTGCTGTCCTTGTGGCGGACGCGGGCGCGGTAGGTGTGGCCGGGGACCACCGATGAGGCGGGGACGCGGACTTCAGCCACGGTGGGGGCTGTCAGGGGAATTTCCGCCGAGGTCCAGACAGGGGTGATTTCATAGATGGAAGGCTTCGAGGCATCATAGCCGGGAATGCCCGGGGATGAGATTTCGCCGATGCGCCATTGGACGGCGGCGGCGGTGGCGGCGCCCTGGGGGTCGTTGAATTCCGTGCTGATGAAGCGCAGATCGTTGGCCGGGAAGTTGGCGTTCCCGCTGGTGAAAATGACGGGAGTGTAGGGATAGGCGGTATCCGCCAGGCTGGCGGCGGGGGTGTTGATGGCATCCACAAATCCGCCGTATAGACTTTCCCATTCAAGGTATTTCCAACCATATCCTTTTTGCCGGTTCACGTCGTTGTCCGTGCCGGATCCGCCGGCATTGGTGGCTTTGCGCACCCAATTCGCGGCGGTGGAGGGATAAGTGTTGGTGGTGAAATCAGTGAACCATTGCGCCAAATGCTCATGGTCGCTGAAGTCGCCGGACGGCGCGAGATCGCGGATCCAGGTGCCGGTGGAGGTGGGACCGCCGGCGCCGCGGCTGCCATCCAGGTAACGGGTGCGGAAAAAGTTTCCGCGGTGGCTGGATTGCCCGGTGTTGGCTCCAGAACCCGCGGAACGGGGATGCAGATTCCACATCGCGGCATCAAGGTCCGCCCATGTCAGGGCGGTGTCCGGGGGATTGACGATGCGGGCGTATTCCTGGACAAGCTGACCGATTTGTCCGCCGTTCGCGGTGGCGTCCCCGGCGAGGAGGCTGAGCAATTCGCGGCATCGGTTCCGGTAATCCAGGGCCAGGGCCGCGTGGCGCGAAATGGCCCGGATGGTGTTAGGCTGCCCGGCCACGATTTGGCTATTGTCCATGGTGCCCCCCCAGTGGTGGGCGGCGATATACATCATGTCGAGATCGTAGGGCATGACCACCCACTTGTTATCCTCCGGCCGGTGATAATAGCGGTAGTTGTCGCCGGGACGCACATCCGTGTTTCCCACGAGCCGGTTCATGGCCAGAAAGGTGTATAGCGCCTCCAGGTCCATATTGTTCTGATACCATGTGATAGGCTGTCCTGTCGTTATGTTGCCATTGCGGAAGGCGTCCCAGTCCGTGGTGCCGGCGGGCTGGGTGTTGGATTGGTGTTTTTTGTCACCGTTATTGCCTTCGATACTGTAAATATTTCCATCCCCGAGGCCCCGTTCATCCAGGAAATTGCCTTCGGTGGGTTCCATGGCCAGGTAGAGGCCCCAGAGGTCGCCGGAGTATTGGCCTTTGATGGAAGCCCCCATGGGGTCGCCCGTGATGGTGGCGGCGGCATCATTCACCTCGGCCGTGCGCCGGATCACGCGCCAATGCACATAACTGGTGCGCAGCGAGGGGATGCCCGCGAGCTCGTAAGCGCGGAAGGAAAGTGCTTCATCGATGCCTGCGGCTCCGCGGTTCACAGCCGCCCATGGGCCGGCGCAGGCGTTGAGGCCAAGGGAGTTCCATTTTTCGGCGTAGGGACGGTTCCAGTTGTCGTAGGCCTGGAAATCATGGGCGCGGTTGAACTTGAGGCCCCATTTGTTTTTGCCGCTGACATAGGTCGACCCGATCCCGCGGACTTGATAGGTGATGTGATCGTAAACTTTTCCGCGGTGCACGAGCGCACCCTGATAGATGGCTTCGCTGGAATATTGACAGGCGATGACGTCGGTTTCGTTGGCGAGGAGATGCCATGGCTCGATGCTTTGAAGGAGCGATACCGGGAAATTCTGCACGGGTGTGGCGGGGAAGCCATTGAAGGCCGTGGGCCGCATGGCGCCGCTCCAGGCGGGCAGGGCGTCATAGACGAAATACGCAAAGTTAGGCTGTTCATCATCGGGATAGGGAACACGCACCGTATTTGCCAGTGAATCGGTCACCGTGATTTGATAGCGGACCAGGCGGCGGTGCGCCTGCACGGTGGCCGGGATCAGCGCCGTGTAGATGGAGTCGCCCGCCACGGCGTCGCCGGCCGTGCCGTCGTCCAGCATGGTGAGATTGGTCCAGTTGACGGGGTTGGTGAAGGCGGCGTCGGATTTCCGCCAATAGGTTCCGGGGACCACCACTTGATACCGCATCACCACGCTGCCAATGCCATCGGGATCCGTGACCGTCGCGGTGATGGGGACGGTGGTGCTGGAGGTGGGTTGTTCCGGGAAATGGCTGACCGCTCGGATGGCGGGCGGAGCGGCGGAGGCGGTCGCCAATTTGGCTCCGTTCGCTGCTCCGGGGGTGGCGGTGGCGGTGGCGCGGCGCCACGACGCGCCGAGTCCGGGATCGAGGGAGGGATGCAGCAATTCCATGGAAGGCCCGAGGCCGCGGGAGGCGGTGGGCCAGGGGAAACCCTCACCAAAATCCACCGCATTGACCAAATCGCCGGCGGCATTCCGGAGCTCGATGGTCTCGCCCGAATTCTTCAATTTTCCGATCCATGGGCCGGCGGAGTTGGCGGCGGCGGCGGGCCAGGTGGTGGCGAACTGCGTGGGATTCTGCACCACGCAGAAATACCCGCCGGCGGGTAGGGTGACCGGGCCGAAGGTGTAGTCGACCGCCGAGGCGATGCGCCAACCGGTCAGGTTCACCGGCGTGGCGCCGGCATTGTGGAGCTCGATGAATTCCTGAGGTTTCGTGGGGTCCAGCGGATCGTAATGGATCTCATTGATGACCACGGTGGGAGCAGTTTCCGTCAGGGTGGTGGTGAAGGTTTCCGAGGTGGGGGCCCATGATCCGCCGGCGCTGTTGGAGGCGAACGCCCTGACGTAATACACCGTGCCCGGTGTCAGGGTTTTCAGCACCCGCTCAAACGTGTCCGGGGACGTGCCCATGGGCACCGTGTTCGCCCAGGCGGCGGCGGTGGTTCCGCCATCGATTTGCCCCCAATACAGCGTGACGGAAGGCACATTGTTTCCGGTGGAGGTCACTCTTCCTGACAAAGTCGCGAGGGTGCTCCTGACGTGGCTGGCGGGCAGGGTGCGGACGACCGGCGGGAGGATTTGCGATGTTGTAAAACTCATGGTTTCCGGGGACCAACTGGTGCCGGCGCTGTTGGTCGCGGCGGCACGGAAAAAATACGTCGTGTTGGCGGCGAGGCTGCCCGGAGTCACGGCCACTTTCCCGGTGCCGTTGGCGGCGGAAATGGTGTTTGCCCATGAGGCGGCGATATTCCCGCCATCCACCGGACCATAATAAAACGTCACGGCCGGAACGGCATTCCCGATCGTCATGACCTCGGCATTCAGGCGGGCTCCGGTCAGCGAAATATTGTCCGCCGCGCGCGTGACGATGGAGGGAGGACTGATCCCCGGGGTGGAAAAAGTCCGGGTTTCCGCCGCCCAGCCCTTGCCGGCGGCGTTGGTGGCGGCCGCGCGGTAATAATAAGTGGTCGAAGGCGCGAGATTGGGCAGCGTTCCGGTGATGGTCGCGGAAGTCTGGCCCAGCGCGACGGAATTGCTCCAACTTCCCACCGTCGTTCCGCCGTCCGCGGTTCCATAATAAATCGTGATCCCCGGCGCGATTCCCGGGAAGGAAACCACCCGCGCGCCGACCGTCGCGGAGGTGGGGGAAAAATTCGTGGCGGGCAGGTTCACCAGCGCCGGCAGCCCGGGCGTGGTGAAAAATCGCGGACTGCTCGAAGCCCAGGTGCTGCCACTCGCATTTGTGAATCGCGCCCGGTAATAATAAGTCGTCGCCGCGGACAGCCCTGTCAGCGGGGTGCTGAACGCCGCGGAAAATGTTCCGGGCAGCGCGAGGCTCAGCTGCCAATCCGCCGGATCGGTCCCCGCGTCCGCAGTGCCATAATAAATCCTGACACTCGGCGCGGCGGTGCCGATGCTGGTCACCGATCCTCCGACGGTCGCCGAGGTGCCGGTGATGGCCGTCGCCGCCGTCGAGTTCCCGAGGGGTCGGCCGCTCTGGGTGGAAGCCACGGTATCCAGGCGGATTTCATCAAAATGAGATCGCCCATTTCCTCCGGCCCGGAGCAGCACCCGGATGGGTTTTCCCACGGCGGCCGGTTCATTGATCGTGTCCAACACCACCGTCGGCGCGTCCGCGAATGTCCCCACCGGAACCGTTGAGAAAGCATCCGTGCTATTCCGCCCGTAGATCGAGCCACTGCTCGTCGTCAGCAAATAAGTCGAGGCATTCCCCGCCGAGGACTGGCCCGCGCGGTTTCCCGTGCTGACCGTCAAGGTGTAGATGGAGTTCGCGGAGTAGTTCACCCCCAGATCCTGCCAAACCTCGTGCCCCGCCTCCATGCCCAGATGGTCCGTTCCGGCTGCGGAAAATCCGGGGATATATTCAAAAAATCCCGCTGCCGCGCCGGGACCGCCCGTTTCCAACCATGAAGTCAGGGTCGTGGTGTATTGTCCCGAGGTCAGCTCCGGCGTCTGGGTTTCAAAACCGGAATTGGCGATGGGCACCGGGGTGGCGGAAGCCGGGGTCACCGCCAAAAGGCAGAGCCCAACGCCGCAGAGAGCGGAAAATTTCATAATGGGGTGTGACCCGGCCAGGGACGGGCCGGAAAGGGACAGGGGTTTTGCCGAGATTAAATGAATCCTGGGAATCAGGTCAAGACTCCTTTCCTGTTCAGCAGGAATGCGTGCCGCACCCTGCCAATATTCCCGCGAAAAGTGATGCGAATCCGACCTCCCCCCGCGCTCATCGCCAAACTGCTGGCCATTTCTTCTTCGTTCCTTCCACCAAACGGATCCACACACCTTAAAAAATCACACCTCCCGACCCATTCGGGTTAAATCGCCCGCGGCCCCGCCGCACCACGGCTTCCAGTTGACAAACGCAAGGCTAAATTCCAAAATATTGCACTGTCGCGGGCTGTAGCGCAGTTTGGTAGCGCGCTTCGTTCGGGACGAAGAGGCCGTGGGTTCAAATCCCGCTACCCCGACA
>JAQGPD010000210.1 GCA_028293305.1 Verrucomicrobiales bacterium
GGGCGGGGAGGAAATTGATAGTGACCGCGTGGTGCTGGCCGTGGGGCACTCGGCGCGGGAGACTTTTGAAATGCTGTATGAGGCCGGCGTCAGCATGGAGGCCAAGCCGCTGTCCATCGGCGTGCGGGTGGAGCATCCACAAAAGGTGATTGATAGCACACAATACGGAAAATGGGCGGGAGATGTCAGGCTGGGGACGGCTCCTTACAAATTTGTGCATCACGGCAAAGACGGACGCACGGCCTACAGTTTCTGCATGTGTCCCGGCGGGCTGGTGGTGGCGGCGGCGAGCGAGGCGGGGGGATTGGTGACGAATGGCATGAGCAGTTATGCGCGGGCGGAGGCGAATGCGAATGCGGGATTCATGGTGGACGTGAGCCCGGCGGATTACGGCGGCAAGGGACCGCTGGCGGGCATCGCGTTCCAGCGGAAGTGGGAGCAGCGCGGGTTCGACGCGGGCGGCGGTGGATTTTTCGCCCCGGTGCAAATGGTCGGGGATTTCCTGACAAACCGCCCCAGCCGTGAACTCGGATCCGTGAAACCCAGCTACACGCCCGGCGTGACCCCCGGCGACCTCCGGGCCTGTCTGCCGGATTTTGTGGTGCGGACCCTGCAGGAAGCCATCCCCGCCATTGACCGCACCCTGCGGGGATTCGCCATGAAGGATGCCCTGCTCATCGGCGTGGAAACGCGCAGCAGCTCCCCGCTCCGCATCACCCGCGACCCGGCGACCTGCCAGAGCATCAACACCCCCGGCCTCTACCCCGCCGGCGAAGGCGCGGGCTACGCCGGAGGCATCATCTCCGCCGCCGTCGACGGCATGCGCGTCGCCGAAGCCATCCTAAAAGAGTAGTCCGCACAGTCCTCTGTGCGCCGCAGAGTAGTCCGCACAGTCCTCTGTGCGGCCGCAGAGTAGTCCGCACAGTCCTCTGTGCGGCCGCAGCTATCCGGCTTTTCCCAACAATCCGGTTTCTCAACAATCCGGTTTCTCAATATTCCGGCGTTTTCCAGTTATCCGCCATAACAAAAATTCCCGCCAAGCCGCTCCTATGCATACACACCCTAACTCTGATAATGCAAAGCCGGAGGCAGTTCCGACACAATAATCCGCTTCACCCCATCCCGCAGATTATCCACATTGAAATTCACCAGCAGCCCCGTCTCCACCCCGGTCAGACGCAGAACGTTTTTCATGTGATTTTTGGAAGCTTCCCCATTGTCCGGATGGGTCGTCGTCACGATCACGCTGTCTTCAATCAAAAAGTCCACGCGCACCGCGCTGTCCACCCGGTAGCCTTTATAACCAATCGGCAGGGGATGATCCCGTTTGAACATGATCTCGCGCATCCGCAGCTCCAAGGCGAGGCAATCGCGGTAAGCCTCCGGCATCAGGCCTGGTCCGAGGTGGCGGTGGACCTCCATGCAGGCACCGATGATGAGGTGGGGAAGTTCCTGGGCGTCGAGTTTCACAGACTGTGGGACCCTTAATGGCGGACGGCGTTTAAAGAAAGAAAAATTTGGGTGGGATTTTTGGAAAAAAGGACGGAAGGGACAAAAAGGACGAAAAGGACACAAGGGACGGAAAGGACCGGCAGGCCGCAATGGGAATGGTGGCTTTCCCCCGCTGGCATGTGACGGGACCCCCGGTGCGCCCCGCACTCGCGGTGCCCAGCCGCCGCAATAGGCGCTTGCGGGAGGGCGGCAGTTGCGGCACTGGAGGACTGTGTCAGAACAAATTATTGAAGCGCCGGTCGATTCCCCGGCAGAAACTCCGCAGGAAGTCCCCGTCACTTTTGCCGATCTTGGCCTTTCCGAGGCGGTCCTCGAAGGCGTCAAAAAGGCCGGCTACGAACGCCCTACAGGCATTCAGGCTCAAGCGATTCCCATGATTTTAACCGGACGGGACGTCATTGGCTCGTCCCAGACCGGCAGTGGAAAAACGGCGGCCTTCGCGCTCCCGATTCTCTCCCTGCTCGGCACTCCCGGGAAATTGCGCGTGCTCATTCTCGAGCCCGTCCGTGAATTGGCGAGTCAGGTGGAGGAGCAGTTTTTGAAATACGGCGGCGAAGCGGGCATCCGCTCCCTCCTCATCCACGGCGGCGTGGGGTATGGCAAACAACGTGAAGGACTTGAAGCCGGCGTGGACGTGCTCATCGCCACCCCGGGACGGCTCCTGGACTTGATGCAGCAACGGGCGATCGACCTCCGGTATCTCGAAATTCTCGTGCTCGACGAAGTGGACCGCATGCTGGACATGGGCTTCATGCCGGACGTGCGCCGGATCGTGCAGCAGTGTCCGGAAAAGCGCCAGACGCTGTTTTTCTCCGCCACAATCCCGCCGGAAATCGCCTCCCTCGCGGCTTTTGCGCTGAAGGATCCTTTTAAAGTGGAAGTCGGTCGTCCCCGCGGCGCCGCCACCACCATCAGCCATTATTTTTACCCGGTGAACCGCCTGCAACGTGAGGAACTGTTCCTCGCCCTGCTGAAGGAAACGGATTTCAAGAGCGTCATGGTTTTCACCAAGACGAAAGCCGATGCCGACATGCTCGCCGCTCGCGTCAAGACGCAGGGCGAATACAAAGTCGCGCTCATGCACGGCGACATCGCTCAGAAGGACCGCACCAAAGCGCTCGCCGGTTTCCGCACCGGGGAATTTGACGTCATCATCGCCACCGACGTTGCCGCCCGCGGCTTGGACGTCACCGGCGTGACCCACGTGATCAACTATTCCGTCCCGGACAATCCGGAGGACTACGTCCACCGCATCGGTCGCACTGGCCGGGCCGAAAAAGAAGGGGACGCCTTCACTATTTTGTCCGCCGACGAACTCCCCGCCGCCCAGGCTGTGGAGCGTTTCATCGGCCAGACGGTGGAACGCCGCCGACTGCCAGACTTTGCCTACCAATACACCACCATGCTGGACGACAGCAAAGGGGCGCAAAAAGCCTTGGCGGAGAATCTCGGCCGAGGCAGGCTGCGTGTGGGGAAACGGAGGCGGTAGTTTTCCGGGTTGGTAGGGAAGGGACGAAAGGGACCTAAAGGACCTAAAGGACGCAGACCCTTTGCGGGGAAGCGTGCTTTCATGGATTCGGTTGGTGAAAAAAAATACCCGCCGGACTCCATTCTTGGCTCTTGCCAATTTCCCCACATGGTGTTTTTTCCGGCGTCCCTCAGGACAAAGACAAGCCGGTGTGGCGGAATGGTAGACGCGGCGGACTCAAAATCCGTTGCCCTTTAAAGGCGTGTAGGTTCGAGTCCTATCGCCGGTAGTCTTTGCCGGGAACTTCCGGATTTTGGTTGACCGGATGGCGTCGATTCGCTCTCTTGTCGAATCCTTATGATCCGTCGCGCTATTCCTTTCCTCGCCCTCCTC
>JAQGPD010000232.1 GCA_028293305.1 Verrucomicrobiales bacterium
GGCCGAACCCTCGGCTCCCACGGGCACACTCGCGGCCAAAGTGACGACCGAGGTGCCGGACGCCTCGAAGTCCGCGCCATTGAAGTTGGGTCCCACCACCGCGCTGTTATTGAAAAGCTCCGTAAAAGTATAGCCATACAAAAGCGGTGTCATGATATAAGTGGCCGCCGCCAGATTTGGAATCACATAGCGGCCATCGCTGTCGGTCAGGACTCCGTTGGCGGAATTGGCATTCACGATCACGCCAGGCAGACCCGCGCCATCGCGGGTGACCCGGCCGCTGATGGTGAATTTCCCTCCGCCGTTGCCGACGGTGATGAGTTGATTCCGGATGGCGGTGCCGCCTTTCATATCGGATGCCGTGCACGTCACCACGTAGGTCCCGGAAGCCGTGAAAGTGCGCGTGATCTGCGCGGAGTTGGGCGAAATCGTGCGATAGTTCGCATCGCCAAAATGTTGCCAGGAAAACGCGACCGCATCCCCATCCTCGTCCGATGCCGTGGCGGTGAAAGTCACCGGCACATTCACCGGCACCACGGAGGCGGACACGCCCAGGCTCAGCAACGGAGCGTGATTGCCCGGGTAGTCCCCGAAATTCACCTGCACGTCCACACTCTTGGGTTCGGTGGCCGTGGCTTGGTTGACCGCGAGTGTGGTCAGGTGAATGCCGGATTCCGTGTCTGAAAAGGTGCGTCCGAGGCTGATGGGAGCGTCCGTTTTGCCAAAGGACGAGCCCGGCGTGGTGTCGATCAATTGGATGTTATTTCCTCCGCCACCGGGATATTTCCAGCCCAGGATCAAGCCCTTGTCCGTCCAGGTTTCGGTGGTGCTGTCGGTGTGCACGCCACGGACTTCCCCCCAATACGTCCGCAGGTTGTCCTTGCGGATTTTCAGCGCGAATCGTTTGCCGGGATCCAGAATCGCCTGATCCTGCGCGTAAATCCGATACAGCCCACTGGTGGTCGCCTCGGTCACGAAATCGCCGGGCAGCCAGCGGATCTGGTTTTTGGCCTGGGCGTTGTAATGTCCGTTAGGCAAGCCGAAGCCGCCCATGACATCATAATAGCCGCCATACTCCCCGTTGGTCCCGGTGCCGATGGCGCTGGTGCCGGCAGTGTCCCAAAAGTTCGCGTGGGCGAGTCCGAAAACGTGCCCGACCTCGTGCGCCGTGACGTCCGCGCCATCGCCGTAAATCCACACGCTGCGCCCGCCGCCCCATCCACCGGCAGGCCGCGCGCCGCCGCGCAGGCGCACCACGATGCAGTCGTAGTCATCGTCATCGAACCCCAGCTTGCGGGCTTCCGCACGCGCATGGGAATGCTCCAGCCCCAGGCCGTCAATGGGTCCGCCGTTGGAGGAATCCTTCTGCACATACCAGGCCTCATTGTGAGGAAGTGTGACCGGCGGAGTGACCGTGGAGATCAGCGTCAGCTTGCCATAACTTGCTTTGGCGTAATGATCACCCACCGTCCGCATCATATTATAAAGCACCGACTCCGTGGATGGCGTGTCGTTTTGATCCGCAAAAGTCATGGGAATCACGAGCACCTTCACATTGCCGATCGATGGCGTGGGAGCCGATGGCAGCAATCCCGTGAAAGTGATAGGCCCGCCGGTCGAGCCTTCGCCCTGCACCAAAGTCTGACCATATAAAACAGTGTGGCTGCCATCGCATAGATAAACAATCTCACCATAAGCCTCAACTGCGGGCGTTTCCTCCGTGACGGGTTCGCCCGCCGTTTCCTCCGCCGCCGAAACCTTGCCGGACACCGGGCAGACGGCCACCGTGGTTTTGTCAGGATCGGGACGTTCCCCCACTTCCAGCACGCGGTAAGGATTCTCGTTCACGGCGAGATCGACCTCCATGGCGACGCCGTTCACGCTGGCGTTGGGCAGCCATGCCACCGTCTCCGCGCGGCGTCCGTAAACATACGCGGAGTATGTTTTTCCATCCGCCAATTCCGCAATCCGATGCGTCGGGGCCGCCGAGGCATTGCCCGGACCGACGCCCTGATATGTCCGCAGCGCGGCCCGGCCATTCACCCGGTCCTCCAACAGCGACAGGATTTCCGCCGGCATTTCCTGGCGCGCCACCATGGGCACCGCCTGCTCCAAAGCCTGACGCGGGTTTTCACGGATCAAGGCATGAAAAACCGGCCGCCGGGCTTCCGCCAGTTTCCGGCCTTCATCGGCCAGCGCGGGACGATCCGCCGCAGGCGTTTTCAAATATCGTTCCGTCCAGTCCCGGAAAGCCTGGACCGGGCCGGAAGCGGACGTCCCGGCAGCGACGGCACTGATTGATGGTTTGGCAGTTACGTTGTCGGCAGGGGTGGGTTCCGGAAGCGCATCCGGGTTTGATTTGTCAGTAAAGTCCAGGTTGATTCCGGGTCCCGGAGTGGCTGGGGCAACTTGATTTGAACGGGAGTTTTGGAGGTCCGGTGTGGAATCGGACGCGATCCACCACCCCGTAAAAAACACCGCCCCAACGAGCAACGTGGCTCGGATTGCATTCGAAAAGTATTTATTCATCAAAATTTTTCCTGAAAAAATTCGTGCCACCAAAGCGTTGCGTCGGACCGGCCGGAAGGCGCGATCTGTAGCCCGATTAACCAATTCCCGATAGTAAAAAAGATCATATCGGGCTGCTTTCCGCACCACTTCGGATTTTCCCCTAAAGCCACGCGGGAACTTTCGCTGCGCTTTTAATGCAATTTGAATATTGCCCGCCGACTCTGCTCAACTCCGCCCGCTTCGCCCCGCAAGCCCCGATGGACTTCCCGGTGGGATGCTGCCTATTGCGGGTCAGAAATTTCCATGTCCGAATCCGAACCCACCCCGCGTCCTCCCCGCCGAAAGCGCTACTCCGGCAAAAATCCCCGCAAATTCGAGGACAAATACAAGGAACTCCGTCAGGATCCCGAGACGCTGGCGAAGGTCACCGCCTCCGGCAAAACCCCGGCCGGCACGCACATCCCGATCCTGCTTCCGGAGATTCTTGAAATCCTGTCCCCTGCCCCGGGTGAAATCGCGGTCGACCTGACCCTTGGATATGGCGGCCACGCTTCCGCGCTGCTGGAAGCCATCCAACCCGACGGACGGCTCATTGCTTTGGATATCGATTCCCTGGAGCTGCCGCGCACCGAAGCCAGGCTGCAGGCGCTCGGATTCCCCGCGTCCACCCTAACGGTGCAGCGCAGCAATTTCGCGGGCCTGCCCAAGGTCCTTGCCGGCCTGGGTTTGGAGGGAGTGAATGTGATATTGGCGGACCTTGGGGTGTCCTCCATGCAGATCGACAATCCCGCGCGCGGGTTCAGTTTTAAAACCGAGGGTCCGCTCGACATGCGGCTCAATCCCGACCGCGGCCAACCCGCCTCGGCCTTGCTGGCCAGCCTGACACCCCAAAAGTTGGCGGCAATTCTGCATGAAAACGCGGACGAGCCACGCGCCTTTGAAATCGCGGATGCCCTGGCCGGAAAAACCTTCCCCACCACCCGCGCCCTGACCGAAGCCCTGCGCGCCCTGACATCCCGACCCGAGGACGTGGAACCCACCTTCCGCCGCGTTTTCCAGGCCCTGCGCATTGCCGTGAATGAGGAGTTCACCGCGCTCGATACCCTCCTGCGCCACTTGCCGGACTGCCTGGTTCCCGGCGGCCGCGCGGCCATCCTGACATTTCACAGCGGCGAGGACCGGCGGGTGAAAAAAGCCTTCGCCGCGGGATTGGCGGCGGAAATTTACTCCAGTGTCTCCCAGGAAGTCATCCGCCCAGACCCGGTGGAGCAGCACGCCAACCCCCGCAGCGGCTCCGCGAAACTGCGATGGGCGGTCCGGGCGTTCTAGCAAATTATCCGTCCAACCGGCGTCCGCAAACTCGCGCCCGGCAAACGCGCGCCCGGCAAACGCGCGCCCGGCTAACGCGCACGCGTCCGCCAGCCCGCGCGCGTCCGCAAACTCGCGAGCGTCCGCATGCTCGCGCGCGGACGACGGCTCCGCCAAGTTTTGCACGTTTTGGATAGGGCGCGGTTTTCCCGTTGGCGGAGCATGGACGCTTTTGGAGTGCGTGCGGCTTGCCGCCGCTTTTTGGAAGGCAGCTTGCTGCCGTGTGCGGTGGGGTGGGAGCAGCAATTGGAAAATCCAGCTCCAATCGACGCGGGCAAGCCCGCTTGGTTAGAGCGGCGGCAAGCCGCGCGCACTCCAGATTGGGGTGCAGCGTGCGCGGGGGATGCGGACTACTGTCAAATCCAAATGGTTGCCGTGATTGCCGTGATTGCCGTGGTTGCCGTGATTGCCGTGATTGCCGTGGTTGCCGTGGTTGCCGTGGGCGCCGTGGGCGCCGTGAGCGCCGTGAGCGCCGTGAGATGCGTGGGGATTGGGACCGGGCTGTGGCGGGGGCGGGGCCCGGGTGGGATCAGCCGAAGCGGCCGCTGATGTAGTCTTCGGTGCGTTTGATTTTCGGGGCGCTGAAAATCTTCGTGGTCAGATCAAACTCCACCATTTCCCCCAGATAGAAAAAGGCCGTGTGGTCGGCGCAGCGGGTGGCCTGCTGCATGTTATGCGTGACGATGACGATGGTGAATTTTTCGCGCAGATGGTGGATGAGTTCCTCGATGCGCAGCGTGGCGATGGGATCGAGCGCACTGCAGGGCTCGTCCATGAGGATGATTTCCGGCGACACCGCGATGGCACGCGCGATGCAAAGCCGCTGCTGTTGCCCGCCGCTCATGCCCAGCGCGCTTTCATTCAGTCGGTCCTTGGTTTCGTCCCACAGGGCGGCGGCGGTCAGGCTTTCCTCCACCGCCTGATCCAGCACGCGCTTATCCTTCACGCCGTTCAGGCGCAGGCCGTAGGCGACGTTTTCGTAAAT
>JAQGPD010000479.1 GCA_028293305.1 Verrucomicrobiales bacterium
CCTTTGGAGGAGTCGTGTCCCTGACTGCCAGTCAAACATGGTCCCTCGGCGTCAACCGAATCAATGTGAACGGTGCTATCAACACGGCGGGCAACACCCTTAACATTTCCGCCAAAGACGCCGCTTCCGGAATCCTCAATTTTAATAGCACCACCACCCTGGATTCCAATGTTACCATCGGCACCATGGACAAGGTTTATTCCCAAGGCTTTTCCGTCACCTTTAATGGGACCAACAACACCAACACAAGCTTCAGCGTCTTTGGAGGCACCGCCAACATCGCCTCCATGGGGAACCTGACCGGGGCCAGCAGCATCGGCAAAAACAGCGCCTACGTCCGCAGCACCTCCACTTTGAACTACACCGGGGCCACCGCCACCAGCGACAAAGGCATCACCCGCGACACCAATGGCGGCACCACCGCCACAGACACCAGCATCAACGTCATCACCGCCGGCGAGACATTGACCATGAGCGGCAATCTGACACCCACCACCGCTTTTCCCACCACCGTGGGTGGTTGGAAATTCGGCGGCGCGGGCAACCTCGCCTTGTCAGGCAACATCACCAACGGCACGTCCACCACGGTCACGAAAATCGGCGCCGGCACCCTGACACTCTCCGGCACCAACACCTACACCGGCGGCACCACCGTCTCCGCGGGCACCCTCCAGGTCGGAACCGCCGACGCCGGCTCCACCGGCCCCGGCACGGTCCAAGTCCAATCCGGAGCCACCCTCCTGGGCACAGGCACCGTCCAAACCGGAGCCTTCACCGCTGCCAGCGGAGCCGCCATCCAGGCCGGCGACGGCACAGGCACCGGCGACTTCGGCACCCTCAGCTTCATCACCACCTCCGGCAGCGGAAACTTCGACCTCCAAAGCGGCAGCAATACCACCCTCGGACTCAAACCCGCGGGATCAGGCGACACCCTGTCCTTCAACGGCTCCTCCGCCGGCACCCTCAACTTCAACGGCAACCTCGCCGTCACCGCTCCCGGTTACACCCCCGCCGGTGTCGAAGTCTTCAATCTGCTCGACTGGACCAACATCTCCACCACCGTCTTTGACAGCCGCTACAACGCCGCCTCCTACGGCGGACTCCTGCTCGGCAATGGGGATGACGGACTCGGCTTTGATCTCCCTGACATCTCCGGCTCCGGTTATGGCTGGGACATTTCAAAGTTCACCACCGACGGCACCATCGCCACCGTGGCCATCCCCGAGCCCGGCGAAGCAGCGCTTCTTCTCCTCGGCCTCGCCTCCCTCCTTCCCCGCCGCCGCCCGGCCCGGGGCTGATCCCGGACGATGCCGGATTTTTTGTGATTCCGGCATGAACCGGGATCCCATCCCATTTGCCCTCCGGCGGCCGCCTGACATTCAGACCCCTTGTCAGGAAAGGCCTCCGGACGGGCATCTTCCCGCTTTTTGATCAACGCGGCCCAGCCCGGCAGACGGGCCGTCCAGTATTTTCAACGGAATCCGGAGGAAGACATGGGGCACGGCAGTGCGCGACGGCAAAACGTTGTCACGCGGACTTCAGCTCCAACTCGAAAACCGTCCATTCCCCATCGCTTGAAACCAGACGCACCTCCCCGCCCTGCGCGCGCGCCAGCTCCCTGGCAATATTCAGGCCCAGGCCGTGGCCACGGATATTTTCCCCCACCCCGGCCCGGTGGAAGCGCTCGAAGATAGATTCCCGTTCTTTTTCCGGAATGGCGGGACTGCTGTTGGAAATGCGGATCCTGACAACTCCCTCGCCCGGCTCCGCCGCTATCCCCACCGTGCCTCCGGCGGTGCAGTATTTCACGGCGTTTTCCGTCAGATTCTGCAACACCACGGAAATCCGCCGCGCATCCCCCACCGCCCGCAGCCCGCGGCTCCAATTTTGCCGGAACGCGATCCCCTGCGTCAGACAGGCCGCCTCCGTGTCATCCGCCAGGCTTTCCAATAACGTATCCAGCTCCAATGGACCGGCCTCCAACTTCAATCTCCCCGCGTCCACCTGCGCCAGCAATAACAAGTCATCCACCAAGGTGGACAGACGCCGCGTTTGTTTCAAAAGCTCCAGGATTTCCTCCTGCTCCGGCGTCTTCAGATACTCCGTGTCCCGCAACACTTCCAGCCCCGAGCGCAGCACCGTCACCGGCGTTTTCAACTGATGGGAGGCATCCGCCGAAAACCGCGCCGCCGCTTCATAACTTTTTTGCAGCCGGTCAAAGGAGGCATTCAAAACCACGGTCAGCCTGGCAATTTCATCCTGTCCCGGCGGCACGGGCAAGCGGCCGGACGGTTGATCCACCCCGATCTTTTCCGCAGCCGACGTGAGGTCCGCCACGGGCTTCAAGGCCCGGCGCGCCAACAGCCAACCGCCGCTGAAAACCACCAGGGCGGCCACCGGAAGCGACCACAACAAGCCGATCCGCAGGTCCTCCTGCATGGCCTCGATGGTCCCCAGCCGGGTCCCGATATGGAGTGTCAGCAACCCATGCCGGAAACTGCCCACCCGGGCATTCCTGTCAAAAATAACAATCGTCCGCAACCCCTGCTCCGCGGCGGCGATGTCCATGCCGCGCAGGTTGGCGGAGCGGTGGAGCACCTGCCCCTCCGGCCCCATGATCTGCAAATACCGGCGGCGCAGCGCCACGGGGATGAACCGCTCACTGAATCCTTTCCGGTAATCCTGCGGAGCGCCTTTGAAATTCTCCACATCCCGGAACAACTCCTCCGCATTGTCCTCCAACTGGCTGTCCAACTCGGTAAGCTGATGATGATAAATGATAGGCATCAGCACCAGGCTGAAACCCAGCACCGCGGCATAGGCGAGGCCCGCGGAATACAATCCAAACTTTACTTTAAGGGGCCAGACCTTCATGCGCGCCGCAATCTATAACCAATCCCGCGGACTGTCTCTATCAAGGGAACGGTTTCACCCTCACTTAACTTCCTGCGCAACCGCATGATAAAAATTTCCACCGTGCGGGTGTCGTATTCATGCTCCCGGTTCCATATCCGCTCACAGATTTCATCGCGGCTGAAGACGCGTCCGGGTTCCTGCATGAAGATGCGCAGCACATCGAACTCCCGCGGCGACAGCGCCGCCGGTTCGCCCTTCAAAGTCACCCGACGCTTGCCCAGTTCCATGCAGACCGGGCCATGCCGCAGCACATCCTCGGTCGCGCCGGATCCTCCGCGCCGGCCCAACACCTCGACCCTCGCCAAAAATTCGTCCATGGAAAATGGCTTGGGCACATAGTCATCCGCTCCCGATTTCAGCCCCGTCACCCGGTCCGCCACATCCGCCCGCGCCGTCAGCATGAGCACCCGCGAGGGCACATCCGCCGCCCGGATCCGCCGGAGAATCTCAAAACCATCGCAGCCCGGCAGATTCACATCCAACACCACCAGATCATAGCCTCTTGTCAGGGCTTTCTCCAGTCCGGCGATGCCATTGCCCTCCGAT
>JAQGPD010000278.1 GCA_028293305.1 Verrucomicrobiales bacterium
TTAAAACCACGGGCCAGGCGCGCCGTGTGAGTAGAAGGTCACTTCATCAATTCCTCAACCACATCCCGATTGTTCATGAGGACACTCCGCTGCCGATTCGCCTCCGCGGCGGCGGCCATCAAAACGGCCGCCATCTTCTCCGCGCGGGCCTGGGTGCGCGGCGGGCTGTCCTGCCAGGTTCTGAGTTCCTGACCGAAAATGGTGAGGGCATCCAGGGCCGGATGGATTCTCGGATCCATGCGGCTGCGGCTTCCTTTCAATTTGAAGACCGCTTTGCCGAGGTCGTCATGGGCGACTTTCGTCATGTCCCCCACCTCCTTGCTCTGAATCGCCTGCAGCAGGCTTTCCGCGGCATCATCCATGGCATCGATGGAACCCTGCAGCGACAGCTTCACCGGCAGCACACCGGCGGCGGCGGCGAGGAGGAATTTGGCGGAAAGATGGTTGGGCTGCAGCTTCAGGATCTCGCGCAGTTTCGCCTGCACGGTCCGGTCGCGCAGGAGGTTGTTATCAAATTTTCCGCCCGGCAGCAGGAGCCGCCGGGCGTCATCGAATAACAATCCGGCCTGTGCCAGATTCGGGGCCACGGCGGGATCGCTGCTGAAAAGTTGTTCGGCTTTCCCGGCTTCGGTTTCCGGCAACTTCCGTGCGAGGGCTTTGGCGGAATCAAAGGTGTCGATACTGAACACCTCGATCCTCACCAAAGGCTCCGGCCCCTCCAAAACCAACACATCGCCCACCGCGCTTTCGTTTTTGGCAGGCACCGCCACGCGCCGGCACTTCGCTTTGGTGGCACCCCGGATCTTTCCGGAAACTCCGCCGATGGGCTGCACGGAGCCGTCCGCATTCAAGTCGCCGGTGATGGCCAGGCCGGGGTCCAATTCATAATCGCCCAGCATGCTGTCCAACAACAAAGCGCAGGCCACCGCCGCGGAGGGTCCGTCCTTGGGCACAAATTTATCCGCGAAAGCCAGTTCTATTTTTTGCCCGCGGGGCCAGCCCTGATAACGGATTTGCAGGCACTTCACGACCTCCTTCAAAGCGGCGTGCATCATGGGTCCCACGACCTGATTGAACCCCACCTCCGTGCTCGCGAGGGGATCGATCGGCAGGGCCACCGCTGACAATTTCGCCGCCGCGCCCGCGACCCCCTGGCCGGGAAGATCAATGACCAGCAGGGCATTCACCGCGCTGGATTTTTTAGGCAGGGGCACGGCTGAGGCGCCGGAGGTGCCGCTGATTTTTTCGTTGGGAGCCACGGGAGCGGCGGGCGTTTCCGGTTTTGGTTTGTCAGGAGCCGGAGGCGCGGCGGGCGGTTGTTGGGAGGCCACCGCCACGGCGGGGCCGGCCGGCTGCACGCCGGTCATGACAAGTTGTTTTCCTTTCAACGTGTAGGCAAGGGTGCTGCCCGCCTTGAAGTTAGGAATCGTGGATGGAAAGGTGACTTTCAAATTTCCGTCCTCATATCCCGGCACCGTGCGGCCGGACCAATAGGCGGTCACCGCCCAGGGAGTTTTGATCGTCGCGATGAAGGACTTGTGGGAACCCGCGTAGCGGCAGTTCTCGAACACACAATCAATCGAGGCCACCAGCAATTCCTCACTGACCTCACAATTGACGAATCGGCACTTTTCGAACTTCAGCCAATCCTGCCGGGCCTGGTTCACAACATCGTTATCGCGATACCAGATCACCGGCATTTTCATATCCAGGAAGGTGCAGTTCATCGCCCTGACAGAACAGTCCACCACGGTGAACTTGTCGCCCATGAACGAGCCCGCGATAACACAATTATTGAAGCGCCATTTGGTCGAGGGTTTGGAGGTATCGAACCATGGATTGATCTTTTGAAAATTCGCGCCCTCCACCACACAATCCGTCAGGTCCATCCGCGCCCAGAGCGTGAGCCCCACGCCCAGCCGCCGGAAATGACAACGGGTGGCGGAGAATTGCGCCTCGCCCTCCATCCTGAATTGCAGATTCTCGACCAGGCTCCCCTCCTCCCAGCTCACCTTGAATTTTCCCACATGCACCTGGCGCCCGCCGCCATCGTAGGCCCCCGCGGGAAGGGTCACATCCTGCATCCACTCCGGAGACAGCCAGGCGGCATCCTGGGCGCGCAGTGTTAGCCGGCAGCACATCAGCAGGATAAGCGCCGGCAACCAGAGGCGGGGGAGGGAATGTTTTCCAGTCATGGTAGGAGGGTGGCAGGGAACGGGCGATATTGCATAGCCGTTTCCGGGGGGGTTGTCAGTGGGAAAAAGGCTCTGAGTAGACCGAGGCGGCCGGGGCGACATTAAAAGTCGCGGTCCGGGGGTGGACCGCGACTTTACAAGTCGCCCCGGAGCATCGGCTTTTATCTGGTTTTATCTGCTATCATCGGCTTTCATCGGCTTTCAGCGGAAGCCAAAAGCCGGGCAAATGAAAGTCCGGCCGACCGGACTGAAGGGCCGCGAGACTGTGGTAAAGCGGGCCTTCCGGGGTGTGCCGCACGGCGGTTAGGTTGAATTTGTCAAAGCCGGACGCGGATTCCGCAGTCGATCCGGGCGCGGCCAAGGGCACGCGGATGGCTGCGGTCCAACCCGTTGCGTGCCACGTGGTGCGGAATCGCGGCTGGAAACTTTCCGGCGTGGGCTGCGCGTTGTGGCGGACGCGGGGAGCGGTGAAGTGGGCGGCCCACCAGGCATGGCCGTTGGGGCTGAAGTTGTATTCGACATATTCCCCGGTCCGGCTGTCGGCCAGAAAGCACTCGACCAAGTCCTGCTCCCAAAGGCCCTCCACGAAGCCGGTGGATTTTTCAAAAGTGGAGCGGTCCGCCAGCGGAAGCTGGCAGGTTATTTCCCAGTGAAGAAAACCATCGGCGGTTTTCCATCGGACACGGGGAGCGGCGGGCTGGGGGGGTGGAGCTGTGGTGAAATCCGGCCAGGGCAAATGGAGTTCCCGCCAGTCCGCCGACCCTGCCCCGGAGGGGGCGGCTTCGGCGGGCAAGCGGTCGGCGGAGTTGTTATTCATGGCTTCGCGGCAGGGCCGGAATCTTTGTCAGGATGCGATGGAGTTTGAGTCGTGGAGGTGGCGGCGGCGGATTCGTCCTGAGTCGAGGGGTTGCCTGCTTTGGCGGCGGGACGTTGCCGGCGCTGGGCCTGAACTTTGGCGACGACGATGAGGGCGATGACCGGGATGGTGATGATCATGATCCCGAGCACGACCAATAACAAAGTCCGCAATTGCTGGGTGTCGGCCGCGGATGGCATTTCGAGATTCATGGGAGGGATGGGAAAGTGGGGGCGAGGGCTGGACTGATTGACTGATTCAATGACTGGCTGGCTGGAAAAACCTGGCTTGGAAGCGATGGACGGGCGTCAAAAACCCGGCCGTTTCCGGCCGGGTCTGTAATTTGTTATATCGGGAAGCGGTTGGGATCAGGCGTCCCCATCATCGGCGTCGGAGTCACCGGATTCTGGCGCGATTCCGTCCTCCGTCCCGGAGTCCAGGATGGCGTCAGGATCGGATTCCGCAGCGGTGTCCAATGAGGCCACGGCATCGGGATCCGCATCGGTGGCGGACTCCGTGGATTCCGGGTCGGCGATGACGCGGGCAATGTCCTGGAGTTTTTCCTCACCGCGGAGGGTGATGAGTTTGACGCCCTGGGTGTTGCGGCCGGCTTCGCGGATTTGGGAGACGGGGATGCGGACGCTTTGACCGGTGGTGGTCATGAGCATGACCTCATCGCTTTCATGCACCACCAACGCGCCGACCACCTGGCCGGTTTTGTCCGTGGTTTTCATGGTGATGATGCCTTTGCCGCCGCGGGAGGTGATGCGGTATTCGTTGAAGGGACTGCGTTTGCCGATGCCGTTTTCGCTGGCGACGAGGAGCATGCCTGCTTCGTCCACGATGGAAAGGCTGACCACATAGTCGTCCTTTTTCAGCTTGATGCCGCGCACGCCGGTGGCTTGGCGCCCCATGTCGCGGAGGCCGCCTTTTTCCTTGGCTCCGCCTTCCGCGCCTTCGCCGCCTTCGGATTCGGTGTCGTCGGAGGAGTCATCCGCGTCGTCGGAAACGTCGGTGGGTTCAGCAGCCTCCGGAGCTTCGGCGTCGTCGGTTGGGCCGGCGGCATCGCCGCGGGCTTCCGCGTATTCCTTGAACCGTGTGCTCATGCCCCCGTGGGTGACGAGCACGATTTCGTTGCGGCCTTCGGTCAGGGCGCAGCCGATGAGATCGTCGCCCTCACGGATATTGATGGCGATGATGCCGTCCTTCCGGATGTTGCGGAACTCGCCGAGATTGCTGCGTTTCACCACGCCGAGACGGGTGGCGAAAATGACGAATTTGTTCGGGTCCCAGGTGGCGTCCTTGTCGGATTCGCCCTGCGTGGGAATGCGCAGCACGGAGGCGATTTTTTCCTCGGGGCGGAGGTTGAGCAGGTTCTTGATGCTGCGGCCCTTCGCAGTGCGGGAGCCTTCGGGAATTTGATAGACGCGCTCCGCGTAGACGCGGCCGCTGTTGGTGAAGAACATCAGCCAGTCGTGGGCGGAGGCCGTGAAAAGGTGTTCCACAAAGTCGCCCACCTCCTGCTCGTCCGCGCCGCTGAGCTTGGCGGTTTCCATGCCTCTCAATCCCTTGCCGCCGCGGCGCTGGCTGCGGTATTCGCTGCTCAGGGTGCGTTTAATATAACCGCGGTGGGAAATGGTGATGATCATGCCTTCGTTGGCGATGAGGTCCACCAGATTGATCTCGCCCTCTTCGGCGGCGAAGTCGGTCAGGCGCGGGGTGGCATGCTTGGCTTTGATGATTTGCAGCTCCTCCTTGATGATCGTCAGCACGCGGGATTCGCGGGCGATGATGTCCATGAGGTCGGCGATTTCCGCCATGACGTTGTCGTATTCCGCTTTGATTTTATCCCGCTCCAAGCCGGTCAGTTTATACAACTGAAGCTCCACGATGGCTTTGACCTGGCGGCCGGAGAATTGATAGCGGTCGCCGACGACGTGGGGTTGGCCGCGGATGATCACGCCGACGGCCTGCGCGGCTTCGACGGTGAAAGGATAGGCCTTGATGGCCGCTTCCGCCGCGTCGCGGTTCGCGCTCTGGCGGATGATTTTGATGAAATCGTCGATCTTCGAAGTCGCCAGGAGCAGCGCCTCCAGGATCTCCGCGCGGGCCTCCGCTTTGCGGAGGAGGAAGCGGGTGCGGCGCAACACGACCTCGCGGCGGTGCTCGATGTAGCAGGCAATGGCGTCCTTCAGATTGAGGAGGCGCGGCTTGCGGTTGTCGATCGCCAGCATGTTCACGCTGAAGGAGGATTCGAGGGCGGTGTGCTTGTAGAGATTGTTAATGACCACCTGCGGGCGGGCATCGCGTTTCAACTCCAGGACGACGCGGGTTTTTTCATCGCACTCGTCGCGCAGGCCGCTGATTTCGGGGATGATTTTTTCGGTGACCAGCTCGGCGATGCGTTTGATGAGCACCGCGCGGTTTACGATGTAGGGGATCTCCGTGATGACGATCTGCTCCTTGCCTTTTTCGTCCAACTCGATGTCCACGCGGCCGCGGACTTTGATCGAACCCCGGCCGGTGTGCATGTAGGCATTGATGCCCGCCTGGCCGAAAATGGTGCATCCCGTGGGGAAGTCCGGGCCTTTGATGTGGTGCATCAACTCGCGGATGGTGATGTCCGGTTGGTCGATCTGCGCGCAGATGCCATCCACGACCTCGCCGAGATTGTGAGGGGCCATGTTGGTGGCCATGCCCACGGCGATGCCGGTGCCGCCATTGACCAGCAGGTTCGGAAACGCGGAGGGGAAGACCGTGGGTTCGGTTAAGCGCTCATCGTAGTTGGGGACAAAATCGACGGTGTCCTTGTCCATGTCCTCCATCAGCAGGCCGCCGAGGTGGGTGAGACGCGCCTCCGTATAACGCATGGCGGCCGGAGGGTCGCCGTCCACGGAGCCGAAGTTCCCCTGCCCGTCCACGAGGGTCTCGCGGATGCCCCAGTGCTGGGCCATGTTCACGAGGGTCGGGTAAATCACGGATTCGCCGTGCGGGTGGTAGTTCCCGGAGGTGTCACCGCAAATCTTGGCGCACTTGATGTGTTTTTTCCCGGCATAAAGACCGAGATTGTCCATGGCATATAAAATGCGTCGTTGGGACGGCTTCAGACCATCACGGACATCGGGCAGCGCACGGCTGATGATGACCGACATGGAATATTCCAAAAAGGACTTCGCCATTTCATCGGCGACGTTGACCGGCTCGACGCCGCGATACTCAGGTTCGCTCACAGGGATTGGGAAAAAATTGGGTTGGCTGCCCCGCTGGCATCCCGGCGGGGAATGTCCACCCTAAAGCGGGGCTTCCTGGGTGCAAGGAAGATTAGAGCAGGGAAAATGGGGGTTTGGGAGGATTTTGGGGTGCGTGGTGGGGGCGGTGGGGTGAGTGGATCGGGAAAGGAGGAGGGCGGTTTGGAGAAGGAAGGGGCGGGGTGGGAGCGGGGGGCGGCTCAGCAAGCTTCGCCTTGAGAAAGCGGAGACAAGTCTCCGGCAGTCCACGGGGCCTGGCGGCCCGGGGGGAGATGGGGGGCCTGGCGGGTCCGGGGGGATGGGGGCCTGCGGCCCGGCGGGGCAGCCCGGGCGGGCGGCTATAGGACGCGGCGGAGGAGGGAGTCGTGGCGCTCGCGCTCGTCGGGGTCGGGGAAGTCCAGGGTGTAGTGCAGGCCGCGGCTTTCGTGGCGTTGGCTGGCGCTGTCCACGATGAGGGCGGCGACCTGGGCGAGGTTCCGGAGCTCGAGGAGTTCGCTGGTGATTTTGAAATTCCAGTAAAAATCCTGCACCTCGCGTTGGAGATTGCGGAGGCGGGTGGCGGCGCGTTGGAGGCGCTTTCCAGTCCTGACAATACTCACGTAATCCCACATCAGACGCCGGATTTCGTCCCAGTTGTGATAGATTACCACCAATTCATCGACGTCCGTGACAGCGCCCGTTTTCCAAGGCGGCAGCTTGAATTCCTCCAGAACCGTCTGCCCCATCGGGCTGCGTTTCACAATATCCACCGCCGCCCGGTGCGCCACCACGGCGGCTTCCAGAAGGCTGTTGCTGGCCAGCCGGTTGGCCCCATGCAGGCCGGTGCAGCCCACCTCGCCGATGGCATACAATCCTCTCAAACTGGTCGCTCCATTCACATCCGTGCGGATGCCGCCGCATTGATAGTGCGCGGCGGGAACCACGGGAATGCGGTCATTCGCCATGTCAATGCCGGCATTCAATAACGTTTCGTATATGTTGGGAAAACGCTCGCTCAGAAACTCGCGCGACTTCGACGTGATATCCAAATACACGCAGGCATGCCCGGTTTTCTTGATCTCCCGGTCAATCGCCCGGGCCACGATATCACGGGGCGCGAGCGACTTCCTGACATCATACTTTTGCATGAATTCCTGACCGTCCGCGCCCACCAGCACGCCGCCCTCGCCGCGAATGGCTTCTGTTATTAAAAAACTTTTGATGGTGGGATGATAAAGACAGGTGGGATGGAATTGGATGAATTCCATATTGGAAATCGTCGCCCCCGCCCGCCACGCCATGGCCACCCCGTCGCCGGTCGCGATTTTTGGATTTGTGGTATATAAATAGACTCTTCCGCACCCGCCGGTGGCCAAAACCACGCGATCGCTCCGGAACGTATCCACCTCGCCGGTGGCCTCGTCCAACACATAAAGCCCCAGGCACCGGTCGCCGGTCGCCAACCCCAAACGGGCCGTGGTGATGAGGTCGATGGCGAAGTGATTTTCGTAAAAAGTGATCCCCGCCGTGCGCCGGCAAGCCTCCAGGAGCCGCGTGGCGATTTCTTTTCCCGTGGTGTCGCCATGGTGCAAAATCCGTCGCCGGGTGTGACCGCCTTCGCGGCCGAGGTCGATTTCTGAAACCCCATTTTCCAAGTGGCTGTCAAACTGCACGCCGCGCGCGATGAGTTCCCCGATACACTCCGGGCCTTCGCCGACGATCAGCCTAACGACTTCCTCGTTGCACAGCCCCGCCCCGGCATCCAGCGTGTCGGCCACGTGCAAGTCCATGGAATCGTCCGGCGCCATGACCGTGGCGATGCCGCCCTGGGCCCAGGCGGTGTTGGACGCCTCCGCGCCGCGTTTTGTCAGGATGGCCACGGATCCGTGCGCCGCCGCGCGCAGGGCAAAGCTCAGGCCGGCGATGCCGCTGCCGACGACCAGGAAATCATAGGTTTTCATTAATAAGGTATCGCTTCACCTACGCCTCCGGCCCGGGATTGGAAAGAAGGATTGCGCGGAACTGGAAATCAGCGCTATGGCACGGGCCGATGCCTCACGCGACTGCTTTTTGTCCTGCCAATATTTCCCTGGTTTTTGAAACCTACCCGGCCGAGCCCCCCCATGGCCGCGGCTCCCTCGGCGTGGGCATCACCTTGGACGAAGGCGTCACCGCCCGCGTTTCCCGCCTTCCGGCCACCGGCGGAGCACGTTCCCGCATTTTGGTGGCGGGCGAGGAATGGGAGTTCCCCACCGTCCGCAGCGTGCTCGCCGCCCTCACGCCCGAACCGCTTTTGGTGGAAATACAGGCTGCCTTTCCCTTCGGATGCGGATTCGGCATGAGCGGAGCCAGCGCGCTGGCTACGGCGTTTGCGGTCACTGACTTGCTCCAGCTGGACCTCGGGCGCCACACCCTGGGGATGATCGCCCACCACGCGGAGGTCGACAACGCCACCGGCCTCGGAGATGTCGGTGGTCAATTCAACGGCGGCATCATGATCAAAACGCGCAAACACCAGCCCTTGTCCGTCGATCTCCTCCCCATCGAACCACAGCCGCTGCACTGCCGCGTCCACGGCCCCATCCTAACGAGCGAAGTCATCAACAGCCCGGAAAAACTCCGCCACATCAACGCCGCCGGCCACCGCGCCCTCGCCGCGATCACCGCCGCCGGGGAAACCCTCACCATGGAGCGGCTCTTCGATCTTTCCCTAACCTTCGCCCGCGAGTCCGGCCTCCTCCAAAGCCCCGCCGTCGCCGCGGACATCGCCGCCGCCCAGGCCGCCGGGCATTCCGCGACAATGATCATGCTGGGCGAAGCGGTGGTCAGCACCGGGCCTTTTCCCGGCAGCCGGCAGGTGAAAATAGGGAAATAGGGGAAATAGGAAATTAAGAAATTAAGAAATTAAGAAATTGGGAAATTGGGAAATTTGGAAATGGGGAAATGGGGAAATGGGGAAAGTTGCACTCTGAAATGCCGGAGTTGGGACGACTTGGAATTGGGAATCGAGAAGTTCTGAAAATTGGGAACTTTAGAAAACGGACGCGATCCACTGCCGTGCGTGGTTGGGAGGGGACGATCCAGAAATCGGACTTCTCTGCAAAGTCCAGTGATAGGACCACCCCGTGGATTTCGAATTTGGATTGCGGGAAATCCGTTATAAATGAACATCGTCCGGCTTTCCCCGTCCGAACGGAAGTCCACCACAAACTGAATTTTCGAATTTCAAAGTCCGAATTCCCCCCGTAACATTTCCTGATTTCTTAACTTCTCCACCTTGCATTCGCAAATCCCGAGAATTTCGCATTCCCCATTTCCCCATTTCCCCAGTTTCCAAATTTCTTAATTTCCAAATTTCTTAATTTCTTAATTTCTTAATTTCTCAATTTCCAAATTTTCCCCATGACTCCCGATCCCACCTCCCCGGAAACGTTCGTCCCTCCCAGCACGGACGAGTTGGGAGCCATGCTGCCCGCCTACGACATCATGCATCTCATCGCGGCCGGGGGCATGGGTGCCGTCTACGCCGGAGTCCAACGCGCCCTGGACCGTCCCGTCGCCATCAAAATCCTTCCGCCCGGTGCCGCCCGCGATGGCGAGTCCATCGACCGCTTCCGCACCGAGGCCAAAGCCATGGCGCGCCTAACCCATGCTAACATTCCAGCCGTCTATGACTTCGATGTCTCCGCCGGCTATTGTTATCTGGTCATGGAGTTTATTGATGGTTGGAATGTCCACCAGCTCATCACTCAAAAAGAACTCCAGCCCGACCTCACCTACAGCCTGCTCTCGCAAGTCTGCGATGCGCTCCACTACGCCCACCAACGCGGCATCGTGCATGGTGATATCAAGCCCTCCAATCTGCTCGTGAATCAGGAGGGCGTGGTGAAACTGGCGGACTTCGGGCTCGCACAACTCATTGATTCCACGTCCGCCAGCGACCCTGACGCCTTCACCCCCATGGGCACTCCGGAGTATGCCGCCCCGGAGCTGTGGCAACCCGGCGTGACGCTCGACCACCGTGCCGACCTCTACTCGCTGGGCTGCGTGTTTTATGAAATGCTGACCGGTGCCCCGCCCCAGGGCCAGTTCCAGCTCCCGTCCGTTCCTCTCAAATTGGACCCCCGAGTGGATGTTGTTATTGCCCGCTGCATGCAGGCCTCGCCTAACCTGCGCTATCAATCCGCTGCCGAAATCAAAAAAGCGGTGGAGGAAATCCGCCAACCCGCCCCACGCGCCGGCGGCCCGCACCGCAGCCCCGTCCGGGTCGTGCGCCCCCCCGCCCGCCGGCCCGGTGCCTCCGCCCCATCCGGAAAGCGGCCAGCCGCCCGGAAAGCCGACGGGATTCCGCCTCTTGTCTGGATCCTGCTCCTCATCGCCGTGATTGCCGGAGTCGCCTACATCATCAAAACGAAGGCCGCGTCCTCCTCCTCGCCCGCCAACCAGGCCGTCAGCACCGCCCCCGGAGCCTCCGCCAAAATTTCTGCCGCCTCCCCTCCTCCGGACTCCCCCGCCCCCTCCACGCCCCCGGCCTCCGATGCCTCCATTCCAAACCCCACTCCGCCTGCCTCACCAAAAACGGAACCCGCCGCCATGGAGCCCCCCGTCGCCCCCGCCGCGGAGCCAACCACTCCACCAGTCGCCCCGGCTGCTCCATCCACGCTTTCCCCGGAAGTTGACGCTCAACGCATTGCCGTCCTCGCCCGCCATCGCGCGGATTGGCAGGCCAATGTCGCCGGCAAACTCACCACCGAAACCGACCGCCTCGCCGCGTTTTACACCTCAGCCTTGGAAAAACTCCGCGACGAATTCTCCAAGGCCAAGGACGAATCCGGCCTGACCGCCCTGAAAGAGGAAGCGGACCGCTTTGCCCGCACCCCGGACGGACTCGGCGATACCCCGCCGTCCGCCAACGAAAAAGTCGCCGCCCTCCAAAAAACGCTCACCACCGCCCTCGCCTCCACCCGCGCCAAGGTGAAACCCGCCGCCGACCTCATCCGCGAAAAATGCCTGCTCGATTTGAAAAAAATCGAGGCCAATGCCCCACCCGCTGACCAGGCCATCCTTTCCGTGCTGTATGACAAAATCGTCGGAACGCCGGACTTGGCACCGGTGCTTGTCCCCTAGACTGTTCCCTCCCACGGCTTTTTGAAAAAACAGCCGTGGCCGCCCCACACACCCTCCATCTTCCCTCCACCGCCTCCCATGCGTTTTCCCCTATCACTTTTCCTCGCCTGCACTGCCCTCCTGCTGCCCGCCGCGACGTCCGCGTCCGCCCAGGAAATCCACACCAACCGCCCCAACCCCGCCGTGCTCCCCCTGCCCAAAGGCGAGGACTCTTTCCATTTCCTCGTCTTCGGCGACCGCACCGGCGGCCCGGAATCCGGACTTGAGGTCCTGAAACAAGCCGTGACGGACACGAATCTCATGGACCCGGATCTGGTTATGACCGTGGGCGATCTTTTGCCAGGATACACCAATCCTGACAAATGGATGAAGGACCTCGGCAAATACAAGGACATCATGAAGAATCTCCAGATGCCGTGGTTCCCGGTCCCCGGAAACCACGACATCTATTACCGCGGACCGGACCGCCCCATCGGTGAGAACGAACCGCTTTACGAAAAACACTTCGGCCCCCTCTGGTATTGGTTCGAGCACAAGGACAGCGCCTTCATCGTGCTCTATTCCGACGAAGGAAATGGCACCCCCGACCCCAAGGATTTCACCCAGCCCGACCAACAGAAAATCTCCCCGACCCAGCTCGCCTGGCTTGAAGAGACCTTGAAAAAGACTTCGCCCCTCAAACACACCTTTGTCTTCCTCCACCACCCCCGCTGGGTCACCGACACCTATCCCGGCTCCAACTGGGACACTGTCCACGGCATGCTGAAAGGCGCCGGCAATGTCCGCGCCGTATTCGCCGGACACGTCCACCGTCTGCGCTTCGACGGAGACCGCGACGGCATCCAATACATCACCTTGGGCACCACCGGCGGCTCCATGCCCGGCCATTATCCCGGCGCGGGCTATATGCACCACATGAACCTGGTAACCGTTAGACCGGATGGAATCAAGGTTGCTATCGTGCCCGTCGGCCAGGTCATGGATCCGAAGCAATTCACCCCGGATTTCATCAAGGAAATCGAGCGCCTGCGAAACACGGAATTCCAGCTCTCTCCCTCCCCCATCTCTTTGGATGAAACCGGACTCGGCGCGGGATTGTTGGAATTTTCCATCACCAATCCCGCCTCGCATCCTATCGAAGTCACGGTCCTCCCCGCCGGCGCGGTCAAGGAGTGGGTGCCCTCCACCGACCACCTCACCGTCACCCTCGACCCCGGCCAGACGCATCGCGGGTCCTTCTCCCTCATCCGCACCCGTCGCGGATTTGAGCAGGGATTCACCGTGCCCGCCGTGGAATTCAACGTGGACCTCC
>JAQGPD010000285.1 GCA_028293305.1 Verrucomicrobiales bacterium
GGTCCGCACAGTCCTCTGTGCGGTTCCGGAGCCCCGGTTTCCCAAAAGCCCCGGCTCCAAAAGCCAAATCCGCCACGAACGCGTCCGCTCACCCCGTCCTCCCAGGGCTGCTTCACCGCAGCGCCATTTCCCATCATAGCATTATAATATCGCAACTTTCTCTTTGCACGCGCTTGCAATACGGGCTTTTCTTCGCGTTCGAAAACATATGTCAGACCTTCCGGCCTCCAGTGCTCCCCGTCGCGCCTACAAACGTGTTGTTTTAAAATTAAGCGGGGAGGCGCTCCGCGCGGATGGCAGCCTGGATAATATTTCCCCACCCATCGTGGAGGACATCGCCCACCAGATCAAAGCCGCCTATCAAACCGGCCTGGAAATCGGCATCGTCGTCGGAGGCGGGAACTTCTGGCGCGGCCTCGCCGCCGCCAACAAAGGCATGGAGCGCACCACCGCCGACTACATGGGCATGCTCGCCACCATCATGAATGCCCTCGCCATCCAGTCCATGCTGGAAGGCATCGGCGTCCCCACCCGCGTCCTCAGCGCCCTCGAACTCAAAAACGTCGCCGAGCCCTTCATCCGCCGCGTCGCCGTCCGCCACTTGGAACTCGGCCGCGTCGTCATCTTCGCCGCCGGCACCGGCAATCCCTATTTCTCCACCGACACCACCGCCGCCCTCCGCGCCAGTGAGATCGATGCCGATGTCATCCTGAAGGCCACCAAGGTGGACGGCATCTACTGCAGCGACCCCAAGAAAAATCCGGACGCCAAGCGCTTCACCCAGGTCAGCTACCAGGACGCCCTCGCCCGCCAGCTGAAGGTCATGGACTCCACCGCCTTCAGCCTCTGCATGGACAATCACAAGCCCATCATCGTCTTTGACATGCACCAGCCGGACAATATCCGGAAAGCCCTCGCCGGCGACCCCATCGGCACCCTCGTCAATGCGGGCCCCACTCTCCCTGCGGAAATGGCCATGGCCGTCCCCGCCTGAGCCCCGCATTTCCGCCCTGGCCGTCACGTCCCGGCGGACGTATGTATTGCATTCACCATCCCTGACCGACCCATCGACCGACCGCCCCCACTGATTATGGACATCGAATTCGCCATGCTGGAACTTGAGGAAGACATGCGGAAATCCCTGGACTTCACCATCAGCGACTACGCCAGCATCCGCACCGGAAAAGCCAACCCCAGCATGGTGGAAGGCGTGGAAATCCACGTCAACGCCTACGGGATGAACATGAAACTCAGGCAGTTGGCCAATATCACCACGCCCGAGCCCCGCATGATCATTGTCGAGCCCTTCGACTTTTCCAACATGAAGGACATCGAGCGCGGCATCCGCGAGAGCCGCCTCGGATTCAACCCCGTCACCTACGGAAAAATCCTCCGCCTCCCCGTCCCGGAACTCACCCAGGAACGCCGCAAGGAAATGGTCAAGCTCCTCAAGGAAAAATCCGAGGACGGCAAAATCCGCCTCCGCGGTCTCCGGCGCGATGCCATCGAAGCCGTCCGCAAAGCCGAAAAAGCCAGCGCCATCACGGAGGACGACCTCAAAGGCGCGGAAAAAGCCATTCAGGACCTAACGGATAAATCCATCAAGGAACTGGAAACCGCCACCCTGAAAAAAGAAGCGGAAGTCATGCAGGTCTAACCAGAGGAATGCGGGGTTTTCGAACCAGGAAAATTTCCAAATTTCTCAATTTCCAAATTTCCAAATTTTCCCACTGCCCCGTTCCATGAAAGTTGGCACCCTGAAAAGAGACGAACTCGACCGCGCCCTCCTCGCCATGGTCGAGGCCAAGCCCCGCGCGATCCTTGAAAAACTTTGTCAGGACCCCAAGGTCAAGCTTTGGCAAAATCAGGCAAACCACGTCTCCATCGTCCGCCTAGGCTATAATGACCACGGTCCCGTGCACATGCGCATCGTCACCCTGCACGCCCTGCGCATCATGAATCTGCTGAAGGAAGGCGGCGTGCGCTCCACCATGGAGTTCGAGGAAATCGGCACCTACGAGGACTCCAAAGTCGCCGTCGTCCTCGCCGCCATGCTCCACGACATCGGCATGGGCGTCACGCGGGACAAACACGAGTGGCACAGCGTGCACATGTGCATGCCCTTGGTGGAGAGGTATTTGGCGGAAATTTATCCTGACGACGAGGAAAAGCAGCTGTCCATTTCCTGCATGGTCCGCGAAGCCATCGTGGGGCACATGGGGCACGATAAAATCCATTCCGTGGAAGCCGGCGTGCTCCTCGTGGCCGACGGCACCGACATGACCAAAGGCCGCGCCCGCATCGCCAAAATGCTCGCGCAAAAACCAACCTTGGGCGACATGCACCGCCACTCCGCCGACGCCATCAAGGAAGTCATCCTAACCAAGGGCGAGGAGCGCCCCGTGCACATCGCCGTGAAAATGGACGACTACTCCGGCATCTTCCAGGTGGAGGAAGTCCTGATGCAAAAAATCAGCTATTCCCCCATCCGCCAACACGTCGAACTCAGCGTCATCGTCCACGACGACCCACCCCGCCGGTATCTGTAGGCAAGTCGGAGGGCGGACATTCTGTCCGCCGGGGCAAAGGAACCGCGTCGACAGAATGTCGACTCTCCGGAGGGCGGACATTCTGTCCGCCAGGGCAAGGAACCGCGTCGACAGAATGTCGACACTCCGAAAAACGGCGTCGACTTTGCGGGCTGGATTCGTGGTCGTTTTTCACCGGACCTGCCAAGAATGCATTCAGGCTTTTCCCCGCTCTAAATCAGCTGGGTGGGGTTTTTCCCGCAACCATTTCCATCACGCGCTCCACGATGCCCTCCACGGGCCACAGCCGGCCGGGGCCTTCGTAACCGCAGGCGAGCATGCCTTCCTCCGGGCCGATCCAATGATGCCCCCAGGCGGTTAGAGTTTCCACGTTCCGCCGCGTCGCGGGATGGGACCACATTTTGCCATTCATGGCCGGGGCATGGAGAATGGGGGCGCGGGTCGCCAGGCAGATGGCGGAGAGGGCGTCGTCGGAAAGGCCGGCGGCGAGCTTTGCCAGGATGTTGGCGGTGGCGGGGGCGATGAGCACCAGGTCCGCATGATCCGCCAGGTGGATGTGCCCAGGCCGCCAGGATTGTTTTTCATCGTAAAGGCCGGTGACCACCGGGTTTTTGGTCAGGACCTGCAGAGTGAGCGGCGTGATGAATTCCTGGGCATCCGTCGTCATCACTGCCGTGACGTCGCACCCACGCTTGGTGAGTTGGCTCGCCAAATCAGCCGCTTTGTAAGCGGCGATGGAACCGGTGATGCCGAGGAGGATGCGCGGGGACATGGGAGGGGGAGGGGGGGAGGGAGTTATTAGTTATTGGTTATTAGTTATTAGGGGGGCGGTCGGAGGCCTCGGCGGGGGTCAAGGTAACCGTCTTATCGGTGAGGGTTTTGTGGATTTTGGCGGGGTCAGGTGGCGGGGAAGCGGAGGCGGGAGCTGCGGTGGCGCTCAGCTTCGAGGATGGCCAGGAAATGCGTTAGGTCCTCGTGCTTGCTGCGGCTGACGATGGTGTAGGCGTAGGTCGGCCAATGCTGCATTTCATCCAGGGCATTGAGCAGACGGAGCTGGAGTTCAGCATCGGATTCCGACCGCCGTCCCGTCAGGCGGGCGCGGAGTTCCTCGATGCTGCCGGGCAGGATGAAAACGTCCACCAGGCTGTGGCGGATCGCCATGTCCGTGCAGGCCCGGAGCTGCGCCGCGCCCTGTGGATCCAGATCCATGATCACATCCTCACCGTTGGTGAGGCGGGGCAGGACCTCGCTTTTCAGAGTGCCATAGCGGCGGCCGTGCACGAGGGCGTGTTCCAGAAAATCCCCGGCCTCGATGCGTTCCTGGAATTCATCATCGCTCAGAAAAAAGTAATCCTGGCCATGCACTTCGCCCGGCCGCTGGTTCCGCGTGGTGCAGGAAACCGTGTAATAAAGCGGCGTCCGTTCCGATGCCCCGCGGCAGACGGTGGTTTTTCCGGAGCCGGAAGGGCCGGAGACGACGCAAAGAATGCCGGTGCGGTGAAGAGACATGGATAGGGAAAGGCAGGTGGGGTGATGAAAAAATAAAGCGCGTGATCAGTGCCGAATGCCGATACTGTTTCGGCAAAACACGACTGGCTAGCAATATACGGGTGTTGTTATGTTCTATTTTCTATTTTCTAATTTCTAATTTCGAAATTTTCAAATTTTCCATTTCCCCCGCCTATTCGACATTCTGGACTTGTTCACGCAGTCGTTCCACTTCGGTTTTGCCGGCGACGACGAGGTGTTGAATGGGGGCGTGATTGGCTTTGGCGCCCATGGTGTTCAGCTCGCGATGCATTTCCTGCGTGAGGAAGTCCAAGGGGCGGCCGGAGGGAGTGTCGGTTTCCATGAGGCGTTGGAATTCCACCAGGTGGCCGCCCAGACGTGTGATTTCCTCGGAAATATCGCATTTGTCAGCAAAGAGCGCGATCTCACGGACCAAGCGTTCATCCTCCATCGGGATGGGGAGGCCGGCTTCCTCCAGTCGGCGGCGCAGCGCGTCGCGATGCAGGGGGGCGACTTTCGGCGCTTCGGCGGAAATTTGTTCCAGGAGCTGGCGGAGGTGGTCCAGCTTCGAAACCAGGTCCGCATGAAGATGGGCGCCCTCGCGGACCCGGGCTTCGTCCCAAGCGATGAGCGCTGCGGACACGGCGGAAAAAACCATGGGCTGCAGGGCTTCCGCCGTGGCGGGTTCCCGGCCTTCGACCGTGAAAATGCCGGGAGCGCGGAGCAGGGCATCGGGCGTCAATTCCAGCGGCGTTCCCAGGGAAGCGCCCAGTTTTGTCAGGGCCTCGGCGTATTGGCGGGCCAGGGATTCATCGACGCGGAGGGTGGCGGTGGATTCCTGGTCGGACTCGCAGGTGATCACGCCATGCAGCCGTCCGCGGGAGAGGACACCGGTCAAAAGCTGGCGGATCCCTGCTTCCAGTGGCTGCCAGTCGCGGGGCAGGCGGAGGTCGATATCCGCCTGCTTGCGGTTCACCGAGGAGAGTTCCACGGCGCAGCGCCCCCCGGGGCCGCCGGCCTCGCCTCTTCCAAATCCAGTCATGCTTTTCATGCCGCGCACCGTGGCAGGCCCGGCGCGGGTGACAACGGGGAACGTGCGCCGCCAAGCCGGTCGGGAAAAGGTGGCAGGAATCCGGAACAGGTGCGAGATTCCCGTTCCGCCTATGGTGCCGTGTGGAAATGAACATATAAAACAGCCTCGCGGCGCCTGCTCCACCCTATCAGGAATCGCTGATCCAGACTGTATTTTCGGTCAATTCCACTCCATCCGCGTTCCCGTATGCATCCCGGGCGTTCCCGGTGCCCGTTTATGCCAAGTGAGTCACCGGGTCGTCCCACGATTTTCCCCGGCGGCGGCATTCGCAGCTTGAGGGGAATCCGTCCCGCCTTTATGATCCGATCCATATGTCCGGTTCCGCTTATTTTCCGTGGTCCTTTCCTTTGCGGAAATCCGGCGGGCTTTTACTGGCAGGGCTGTTCCTATCAAGTGGCGTGCTGCGCGCCGCCCCCGATGTGGAAGCCGCCCGCACGTTGCTGCGCCAAGGAAATTACTCCGCCGCATTGACCGCCGCGGAGGCGGCCTTCACGGATCCATTCCATGACCGGGAAGCCTGGCATCTCATGCGGATCGAGGCCCTCATGGCCACGGGACAATATCCGGAAGCGCTCCAGGCCGTGCAGGAAGCGCTCGGCATCGACCCCCGCAGCCTGCGTCTGAAATGGGCGGCCAGGGACGTTTTCCTAGCCAATGGCGACAAGGCCGCCGCGGATTCCATCCCTGCGGAAATCCAGCAGTTCGTCACCATCCGCAGCCGCGCCTACCGCGATGTCAAAAGCATCGTGGTCTATGGGCAGGCGCTCGTTGAGTTGGGGGAGGATCCCAAAATCGTCCTCGACAAAGTCTACACCGTGGCCGCCAAAATGGACCCTGCCGCGCGCGAACCGCTGCTGGCCGCCGCGAATCTGGCCCTGCGGAAAAACGATTTCGCCCTGGCCGCTAAAAAGTTCCAGGCGACGCTGAAACTGTTCCCGGATGATCCCGATCTCCTCCACGGACTCGCCCTCGCCTTTGCCTCGGGCGACCGCCGCAGCATGGCCGCGAATCTCGACGCCGCGCTCGCTGTCAATCCCTCGCATGTTCCTTCGCTGCTGCGCCTGGCGGATTACCGGATCGACGCGGAGAAGTATGCGGAAGCCGAGGAGTTGCTGGTCAAGGTGCAGAAAGTGAATCCCCACCGGCCGGAACTATGGGCCTACCGCGCGGTGCTGGCGCATCTCAAAAACGATCCCGCCGCCGAGTCCGCCGCCCGCGCGGCCGCCTTGAAATTTTTCCCCGCGAATCCGCTTCCGGACCACCTCATCGGCCGGAAGCTTTCCCAGAAATACCGCTTTGCCGAAGGTGCCGCCCGCCAGCGCCAGGCTTTGGAATTCGATCCCGCCTATCTTCCCGCCAGGGCGCAACTATCCAATGATCTTCTTCGGCTCGGCGATGAGGATGAAGGCTGGAAACTCGCGGCCACCGTGCGCGACGAGGATGCCTACGACGTGGCGGCGTTCAATCTCATGACGCTGCACGACGCCATGACCGCCGGTTTCACCACCCTCCATAACGAAAATTTCCAAGTGCGCATGAAAGCCTCGGAAGCGGCCATCTACGGGCCACGGGTGCTGGAGCTGCTGGATCAGGCCCGCGAAAAACTGGGCAGGAAATATGGCATTGAAGTCGTGCGACCCACCATCGTGGAAATCTTTCCGGAGCAAAAAGACTTCGGCGTGCGCACCTTCGGCATGCCTGACAATCCCGGCTATCTGGGCGTTTGTTTTGGCCGGGTCGTCACCGCCGTCAGCCCCGCCGCCAACCAGGGCCGCGCGGTCAATTGGGAGGCCGTGCTCTGGCATGAATTTTGTCACACCGTCACCCTCCAGGCGACCAGGAACAAGATGCCGCGCTGGCTCAGCGAGGGAATTTCCGTTTACGAGGAACGTCAGGCCGACCCGTCCTGGGGCGAACACATGGATGCGGATTACCGGCGGAAAATAGTGTCAGGAAAGCTCACGCCCATTGCTTCCATGAGCAGCGCGTTTCTCTCGCCGCCCACGCCGCAGGACCTGCAGTTCGCTTATTTCCAAGCCGGCCTGGTGGTCTCCTGGCTGGTGGAAAAACACGGTCCGGATGTCCTCAAATCCATCCTGTCCGACCTTGCCGAAGGCACGCCCATCAATGAGACCCTGACAAAACGCGCCGCCCCCATGGAAGCGATCGAGCGGGACTTCGCCGCCTACGCCCGCAGTCTCGCCGACCGGTTCGGGCCGGCTTTGAATTGGGATCCGCCCCCGCCGCCGCTGCTCCTCCCCGGCGCGGAGGAGGCGCTGGCGGATTGGGTGAAATCGCATCCTGACAACTACTGGATTTTCCTCCGCGAGGCCGACCGCTTGATCGGGGAAAAACAATACGCCGCCGCCAAAGCCCCGCTGCAGTCCCTCATCGACCGCGCGCCCGCCCTAACGGGAGTCGACAGCCCATGGCGCATGCTCGCCGCCGTCCACCGCGCCCTCGGCGAGACTGAATCCGAACGCGCCGTCCTCACCAAACTCACCGCCGCGGACGCGGCCGCTCCGGACGCCAATCTCCGCCTGGCCGAACTCGCCGCCGACGCCGGTGATTGGACCACGGCCGAAACCCAGGCCCGCCGCGCCCTGGCCGTGAATCCGCTGATCGCCGCCCCGTGGCGCACCCTGGCGCGCGCCGCGGAAAGCAACCGTCACCTCCCCAACGCCATCTCCGCATGGCGGACCCTGCTCGCCCTGGAGCCCCCGAATCCCTCCTCCGTCCACTATCAACTCGCCCGCCTCCTCCACCAATCCGGTTCCCCGGAAGCCCGCCGCCAAGTGCTCATGGCGCTGGAGGAAACGCCGCGCCACCGCGCCGCCCTGGAGCTGCTTCAAAAAATCTCCTCCGATTCCCCCACCCCACCCACGCCACCTTCCAGCGCCACCTCCCCCCTTCCGGCACCTCCGCCCAAATTGCCTGAATGATTGGCAGGAAATCCGCGCGTAGTCATCCCTGCCGACCGCCTCCCGAGCATCCATGAAACGCCGCCGCCTCCTGCTTCCGCTCCTGCTCCTCGCCATCGGCATGGCCTCCGCCCAACGCTGGGGCCGGCGCGGGGAGATCGGCGACGCGCGCACCGCCCGCGAAGTCCCCTCCGGAAGCACCGGGACGCCCGTCTGGGAATATCCGGAAGCTTTTAAAACGGACGTCTTCACCTTCACCCGGATCCGTTATGAACGCGGCGGCTGGGGTCGCGGCGGAGGCTGGTCCACGGACCTTCCCGACAGTGATCTGAACCTGTCCTGGCGGCTCCAGCAGATGACCAGCATGAAGGTGGATCCGGATGCCCGCATCATCCGGCCCACCGATCCCGAATTGATGGACTATCCATTTGTCTATATAGCGGAACCCGGGGCGCTGTCCTTCTCGGAGGAGGAGGTTCTGGCCATGCGGAAGTATTTGGAAAACGGCGGATTTTTGCTTCTCGACGATTTCTGGGGCGAGGAGGAATGGGAAAACTGCGAAGCCGTCATCAAGCAGGTCCTGCCTGAAAAAACCTTCGCCGAAATTCCCCTGACACATCCCATTTACCGCAGCGTCTTCACCATCAAGGAGAAAGCCCAGGTGCCGAATATCGATCTCGGCGCCGCCAGCGAATATGGCGGCCGCACTGCGGAGCGCGAGGATGCCGGGGAGGTCCATCACCGCGGCATTTTTGATGACAAGGGCCGCCCCATGGTCATTGCCCTGCATAACACCGACAACGGTGACGGTTGGGAACGTGAAGGGGAGAGCGCCTATTACTTTAAACAATTCTCCGAACGCACCGCCTATCCGCTAGCGATCAATATCATCTTTTACGTCATGACCCACTGAATGAGCACCCATCCCCTATCACCCAGCCTGCCCTCGCCCGCGGAGTCCGACCACCAGCTCCTCGAGCGCCTCATGGCCGGCCGCGCCCGCATCAGTGAGGAACTTGGCAAAGCCATCGTCGGACAGCACGCCGTGATCGAGCAGATCATGCTGGCGCTCCTGGCGGGCGGACATTGCCTCATCACCGGCGCGCCCGGGTTGGCGAAAACCCTGTTGGTGAAAAGCATCTCCCGCATTTTCGATCTCCACTTCCAACGCATCCAATTCACCCCCGACCTCATGCCGGCGGACATCACCGGCACGGAGATCCTTCAGGACTCCGGGCATGGCCGCAGCATGACCTTCGTTCCCGGCCCCATTTTTGCCAACATGGTCCTGGCGGATGAGATCAACCGCACCCCGCCGAAAACCCAGGCGGCCTTGCTGGAGGCCATGCAGGAACATCAGGTCACGGCCATGGGGGTGCGCCATCCGTTGGCGGAACCCTTCTTTGTCCTGGCCACCCAGAACCCTATCGAAATGGAGGGGACCTATCCATTGCCGGAGGCGCAGTTGGACCGCTTCATGTTCAATGTCGTCATGGATTACCTGCCGGAAAATGAGGAGGTGGAAGTGGTTATGCGGACCACCGGCGGACGGCCGCTGAAAATAGAATCCCTCTTTTCCGGAGCGGACGTGCAGCGTTTCCATCACCTCGTGCAGCAGGTTCCCGTCACCACGGAACTGGTCACCCACGCCGTCCGCCTGGCCGCCGCCTCCAGACCGAACCAGCCCGGAACGCCCGGTTTCATCAATGACTGGGTCAGCTGGGGCGCCGGCACCCGTGCGGGACAATCCCTCATCCTGGGGGCCAAGGCCCGCGCGCTTTTCCATGGCCGCGTGCATGTCAAACTCGAGGACATCCAAGCTCTCGCCGCCCCTGTTCTCCGTCACCGTGTCCTGCTGAATTACCGCGCTGAAGCCGACGGCGTCAAAATTGATGATGTTATCACTAAGCTCATTGAACATGTGAAATGAAGAAAGGAGCACGGGCGTCCCGCCCGCGTGTTTCAAACTTCTGTCCCTTCCTCAATCTTTCCGACTCAAACAAAACCTTCCTTGAATCTGATCGAAACACACGGGCCAGAGGTCCGTGCTCCCTTCTTTTTTTATGCCGCCCATCCCACCCTCCGACAACGCCACGGCCCCGCCGCCGGCGTCCCGGATTGATACGGCTGCGCTGATGTCCATTCGCAGTCTGGAGCTGCGTGCCCGGGCGGTGGTGGAGGGTTACCGCGCCGGCCTGCACCGCAGTCCCTGGCATGGGTTTTCCGTCGAGTTTACCGAATACCGCCAATACACGCCGGGCGATGATCTCCGGCATTTGGACTGGCGCGTTTATGGCCGCAGCGACCGGTATTACATCCGGAAATTCGAGGACGAAACCAACCTCCGCTGTCATCTCATCGTGGACCAGAGCCACTCCATGGACTTTGGCACGGTGGGATGGACAAAGGCCGCCTATGCCGCCACGCTCGCCGCCACCCTGGCAAGATTTCTCCACCTCCAGGGCGATGCCGTGGGGCTGCTCAGTTTTGACGATCAGCTGCGCGACTATCTTCCCGCCCGTCAGCGCGTCGGCCACCTGCGGCAAATCATCATCGCCCTCGACAAGCCGCCCGGCGGCCGGTCCACCGACCTCATCAAACCCCTGCAGCGCACCGCCGAAATCATCCGCCGCCGTGCCTTGCTGGTGCTCGTTTCCGATTTTCTGACCCCATTGGACGAGTTGGAAAAAAACCTCATCAGCCTGACCGCGACCGGTCATGAAGCGGTGCTTTTCCAAGTCCTTGATCCCGCTGAAATTTCCTTCGGTTTTTCCAAAGCGTCCGTCTTCGAGGACGCGGAAACCGGGCGTGCCCTCTACATTGATCCGGCCGTGGCGAGGGAAGGCTATCTGCAAAAATTCCACGCGCACCAGGACGCCCTGGCCGTCATCTGCAACAAGCTGGGCGCCGCCTTCCATCCGGTGTCCACCGAGCGGCCGCTGGAATTCGCCCTGACGGATTTTTTCCAGGACCGGCTGCGGCGCGGTCGTCTGGTTAGAAGGGGGGCGCGGTGAACTTTCTGGCCCCCTTGTTTTTGCTGGGCGCCCTGGCCATCGCGGCACCGGTGATCTTTCATCTGATCCGCCGCACCACGCGGGAAAAAACCAGATTCAGCTCCCTGCTTTTTCTGAAGCCGGATCCCCCGCGGCCCTCCAGCCGGAGCCGGGTGGAAAATTGGTTATTGCTGCTGCTGCGGGCCGCCGCGCTCGCCTTGCTGGCTTTGGCTTTTGCCCGCCCGTTTTTTCCCGCCACCCTGCCGGTCGGCGCTGCCTCGGATACCCTTCGGCGCGTGGTGATATTGGTGGATTCCAGCGCCAGCATGCAGCGTCCGGGCCTAACGGAAGCTGCCCGCGCCAAGGCCGGCGAATGGCTCCGCAACGCGGCTCCGGGTGATCAGGTGGCAGTCTGGACATTTGATAGCGCGGTCCACCCGCTCATGGATTTCGGCCAATGGACGGAACTGCCCGGCGGAGTCCGCGCGGAAACCGCCGCCGCCAGACTAGCCGATTCAGTGATCGCGGGTGGCGGCACCGGTCTTGCCAATGCCCTGACCACCGCCGCCGGTGTCCTGACGGAAATTCCGCCCGGCCGCGCCGCTGCCCCGGGCGGGGAAATCATCGTCATCAGCGATTTTCAGGAAGGCAGCCGGACCGAGGGTTTGCAGGGGTGGGAATGGCCGCGCGATGTCCGGGTGAAACTTGTTTCCCTAACGTCCGATCCCGTTGGCAACGCGGGGCTGCAAATCGCGCCGGAATCCCTGATTTCCCCCGCCGTCGAAGGAAGCGGAAATGCCGTGCCTCCGCCCGCCCGGGTGCGCGTTTGGAATTCGCCGGACAGCCCGGTGCAGGATTTCCAGGTCGGCTGGGCCGCGCCGGGTGGGATTGATTTTGCCGGAAAATCCATGGACGTCACCGTGCCCGCCGGTCAGTCGCGGGTCGTGGAGTTGGCCTGGCCAAACGGCCCGGCCGCGGGTGGTGGCGCGATTTTGCTGAAAGGCGATGCCGCCGTTTTTGACAACCTGGTGACCGTGACCGCGCCGGTGGTGCAGGAGGTGGACGCCTGGTATTTCGGGGACGAGGCCCTGACGGATTCCCGGCGTCCGCTATATTTTCTGCAGCAGGCCCTGCCACAAAGTCGTCGGCTGAAAGTCAATCTTCTGCCCGTGCCCCCGACCGCCGCCGTCCCGGTCCTGACACCTTCGCGGCCGGCCGTATTTTTTGTGACGGGCAATCCCCCGGCGCCTCAGGCGGAGTTTCTAAAATCGCAACTCGCGGCCGGGCGCAGTATTTTGTATTCGCTCACCACACCTGCGCCGGCGCCGGCTCTAGCCACTTTGTTGGGACGTGAAAAGGTGGACATAGGGGAAGTGAAGCCGGCCTCTTATGCCATGTTTTCGGATATCGATTTCCGCCATCCGCTCTTCGCACCGTTCGCGGATCCGCTCTACAGCGACTTCACCAAAATCCGCTTCTGGCGGTATTTCAAACTAACACCCGCCCTGCTGGATGGGGCGCGGACCGTCGCGAAATTCGACTCCGGGGACCCCGCTGTGTTGGACATTCCCGTGGGGCCGGGGCGTGTCATGCTGTGGGCGGCGGGGTGGCAGCCGACGGATAGCCAACTGGCTTTGTCCTCCAAATTTGTGCTGCTGCTATCATCTTTCCTGGAATGGAGCGGCACCACCCTGACATCACCCTCGCAATTCCTCGCGGGCCGGCCTGTTCCCCTGGCCATGCCCGGACTGAATGCCAAAGCGGAGGTTAGGGTCACCGCTCCGGACGGCAGTGTCGGGGCGGTCAGCGGCACGCCTCCCCTTCTTCAGGCCACGCAGCGGACCGGATTGTATTCCTTCACGGACGGCAGCATCACGGGTTATTTTGCGGTGAATCCCGATCCGGCGGAATCCCGCACGCAGCCCATGGCCGCGGATGAATTGGAACGGCTCGGGGTGCCGGTGTGGAGGGAAAAATCCTCCGCCGCGGATCGCGGAGACGGGGCGGGCGGTCTGGCGGGCGTGCAGACGGAAAGCCGGCAAAAACTTTGGCGATGGATCATCGTCGCGGCGCTCGCCGTATTGTTGATTGAAACCCTGCTTGCCGGTCTGAGCGCCCGGCGGGTGCCCACCCCGGGAGGAACTGTGTCATGATCAATCCCTATCTAAAAGCCCGCCTTCTTCCCGTGTGGCAACGCCGCCGCCGTTGGCTGCTGTTTTCGCGTGCCGCGGGCTGGTTGGCGTTTTCCGCGCTGACAGGCGCGGCCATGAAGGAGTTTTCCGCCGATGGTTTGGCGGGCCGATCCCTGGGAATCTGGGCGGCGGGGACAGCTGCTGGACTGGTTATCGTGCTACTTCTGTGGCTTTTCCAAAAGCCGGACTATCAAAAAATCGCCCGGAGGATCGAGTCCCGGCATCCTGGTCTGGAGGGCCGGCTTTTGACTGCGGTGGAGATTTCCTCCGCGGAGGAACCGGCCTTCATTCAGGAGCGGTTATTGCAGCAAACCATCCAGCACGGCCTGGATCACGACTGGAAAAATCTTGTCAGGCCCCTGCCCATGGATGCCGTGCAGGCAGTCTCCGTTTTGGCGGCGGGCGCCTGCGTGGCCTTGTTTGTCCTGGCTCCGGACGCGCCTTCCGTCATGCCTTCCGCACCGGCGCCGGATGTTGTGTTGCTGCCGGATGGCATCGAAATTTTTCCTGGCGACACGGAAGTGGAAAAAGGCAGCGCCTTGCTCGTGACGGCGCGTTTCACGGAGGCGCTGCCCACCACGGTGGAACTGGTCACTGGCAACACGGCCGGGTCCGAGCAACGGAAATCACTGGTTAGGAATCTGAATGATCCCTTGTTCGGCGGTTCATTGCCGGAAGTTAAGGAGGACTTCAGATACCGCGTCGATTACGATGGAAAGCGCACCCGTGACTTCTCGGTGAAGGTTTTTGAATACCCGAAACTGGAGCGTTCCGACATCACTCTAACCTATCCTGCCTGGACCGGGCTTCCGGAAAAACGCACCGAGGACACCCGCCGCGCCAGTGCCGTCGAGGGCAGTCGGCTGAGGTTGGATCTGCAACTGAACAAGCCCGTGGCCGCCGCCGTGCTCCAGCCCCGCGACAAGTTCGCACCCGCCGTGCCTCTGACTGTGGAGGCAGGCAAAGCGGTGGCGGTCCTGACGGGTTTCACGCTGGTCTCCTCACAGGTTTACGAACTCATCCTGACCGATGAATCCAAGCGCACGAATCAGTCCCCGGAAGTCTTCACGATCGATGTTGTGCCCAATCTTCCTTCCAAAATACAACTGGCCACGCCCCGCGGCGACCAACGCCCGTCCGCTTTGGAGGAGATGTTATTTTCCGGCACGGTGTCGGATGATTTCGGCGTGCTCGCCTGGGGCCTGTCCTTCACCAAGGGCGGCGGTGCGGAGGTCCTGTTGGAGTTGGGAAAAGCGGCTGCCGCCGGAGCTCCGGTCGCTTTCTCTCATTTGCTGAAGTTGGAGGAGGAGAAGGTCGAGCCGGATGATTTGTTGTCATGGTATGCCTGGGCGGATGACATCGGGCCTGACGGAAAAACGCGGCGCACCCGGAGCGATTTGTTCTTTGGAGAAGTCCGTCCCTTCGAGGAGATTTTCCGTCAGGGCGAGGCGGCGTCCGGTGGTGAATCCCCGCCGCCCGGCGGCGCGGGTGCGGGAAGTCCCAGCACTAAATTGGCGGAGCTTCAGAAACAAATCATCAACGCCACCTGGACTCTGCAACGCACCATGGCCCCGCCCTCGGCCGATGTCGGAGTGGTCAGGGATTCCCAGAAGGACGCCTTGAACCAGGCGGTGGAAGCCTCGGCTGAAGGCGGCACCGACCCCCGGCTTTCCGCGGCATGGGAGGCCGCCAAAACCGCCATGACCACTGCGGTGGGAGAGCTGGAAAGCGTCGTAAAAAATTCCGCTCCGCTGACCGCCGCCTTGTCCGCCGAGCAGGCGGCCTATCAAGCCCTGCTGTCCCTCCGCGCCCGGGAGACCAGGATTTCCCGGAGCAAAAGCCCGCCCGGTGCCGGCAGCGCCGCCGAGCAGGCACGTCAGGAGGAACTGGAGCAGATGGAGCTGACCAAGGAGGAAAACCGCTATCAACTCGAGAGCGAGGCCAAGGCACCGCAGGAGGAGGCGCAGCGCGAGCAACGGCAAGTCCTCAGCCGCCTGCAGGAGTTGGCGCGGCGGCAGGAGGAGGTGAATGAAAAATTGAAGGAGCTGCAGACCGCTTTGCAGGCCGAAAACACGCCGGAAAAACAGGAGGATCTGCGACGCGAGTTGAAACGTCTGGAGGAGGAGCAACGGCAGATGCTGGCGGATGTGGATGAGTTGAATCAACGCATGGAAAAGCCGGAAAACCGCGAGGCCCTGGCGCAGGAAAAGAAGGCGCTGGAGGAGGCCCGGAAAAATGTGCAGGACTCCGCCAAAGCCGCCGCCGAAGGTCAGGTGGGTCAGGCATTGTCCGCGGGAACCCGCGCGCAACGACAGCTTCAGGACATGCGTGAGGAACTCCGGAAAAAAAGCAGCAGCGCTTTCAATCAGGAGCTCCGCGACCTCCGCTCGGAGGCCCGCGATGTGGCGCGCCGGCAGGAAAAAGTCACCGAACGCATCCAACAAATCGACCAGCCGAAACAACCCTCCCTCAGCACCGCGCCGGAGCTGGAGACCGCCCAAAAGGAGCTGGCCGATCAACAGGCGCGCACCAACAGCCTGACAAAGAAGGCGGCGGAGCTGTCCGAGTCCGCGGAGGCTTCGGAGCCTTTGGTTTCGCGCTCGCTTTATGACACCATGCGGAAGTTTTCGCAGGAGGACACGGCAGGCGTGAAGGAAACCCAGCAAAAGTTGTTGGCGGAGGGGCGCATGACCCGCCAGTTGATGGATGAGCTGAGCGAGTTGCAGCAGCGCAAGGAGGGAGCGAAAACGCTGGAAATGACCTCCGGATTGTTGGAACAGGATTTGTTGGAGGAAGCCAAATCGGGAGGAAAATCCGCGGCGTCCGGATTGGACGATCTCAAGTCAGGCATCGAACGCGCCGCGGAAAAAGTGTTGGGCGACGACACCGAAGCCATCAAACGCGCGGACCGGGAACTGGAGCAACTGACCCGCGAACTTGAAAAAGAAATCGCCCAGGCCGGAGGCGCTCAAGGGGATCCGTCATTGGATCCTACGCGCAAGAGCCCCGGTGAATCCGCGTCGGACGAAACCACTGAAAATGAAAGCGGACGCGCGACCGGGACGGAGGAATCGAACAGCAAGCGCGGCGCCGGCACGCCATCGGATGACGCAGAAGCCAAGGACGGAGCGGCGTCGGGTCCGGAAAAATCCGGCGTTCCGGGCGAGGAGAAAATGCCTGCCGACGCGGCTGACAAGGGGCAGGCTGAAACCTCCCGCGAAGGCCAGGAACCCGTCGAAGCGAAAGGTCCGGGAGAAGGTGATGATTCGGCCAAATCCAAGGAGCAAGGCGAAGGTGACGCAAAGGGCGAAGGAAAAGGGCAGGGGCCGGAGGCTGGCAACGGTCAGGAAAAAGGCCAAGGCGAAGGCGAAGGCAAAGGAGAAGGCGAAGCCCAGGCTCCAAGTGAAGGTCAGGGCGACGGAAAAGGTGAGGGCCAAGGACAAGGGCAAGGGCAAGGGCAAGGACAGGGCCAAGGAAAAGGTGAGGGCCAGGAAAAAGGTGAGGGTGAGGGACAAGGACGGGGTGGCCAAGGAAAAGGCGGGTCTCCGGATGGCGAGCCGCAGGATTCCGACGCCGATGGTCAACAACCCGGAAAAGGTCAGGGAGGCGGCGAAGGTGGCGGAAGTGGTGGTGATAACAACTCCCGTGGATCGTCCGGCAGCCGCATGGCGGGCGGGCGTGGCGGCTCCTCCGCGCCTATGACCGGCGATGGTTATGCGCCCTGGTCGGACCGCCTGCGGGAGGTGGAGGAGATCGTGGATTTTCCGGATTTGAGGGACAGCATCGCCACCGCGCGCGAGCGGGCGCGGCAGATGCGGGTGGAGGTGAAGCGTGATTTGAAAAAACCGGACTGGGCGGTGGTTCGGGCGGAGGTGATGACGCCGCTGGTGGAAGTCCGGCAGCGGTTGAAGGAGGAATTGGCCCGGCGGAACTCCAAGGAATCCCTGGTGCCGATCGACCGGGATCCCGTGCCGGGACGTTATACGGAGTCGGTGCGCCGCTATTATGAGCAACTGGGGAAGGAGCCCTAACTGATGAATCTGACATCCGATATTGTATTTTCAGGCGCGTCCTGGCGCGGGCCGGCGGCCGCTTTTTTCCTGGCAGGGTGTGTGTTGGTGTGGTGGAGTTACCGCAGCGCGCCGGTCGGACGGCGGGGTCTTTGCGCGGCTTTGAAACTCGCGGGTCTCGGGCTCCTGATCCTGTGCGTGCTGGAGCCGCAATGGTCGCAGCCGAAGGCCCGGCCGGGATCGAATGTCATGGTGGTCCTGGCGGACAACAGCAGCAGTTTGCTAGTCTCGGATGAAGGCGCATCCGTTCCCCGGTCGGTTGGATTGCGGACCCTGCTGGATCCTGCGTCCTCCGCGTGGCAGGGCGAATTGGAGAAGAATTTCGAGGTCCGGCGCTATCAATTCGACCGCGGTTTGCAGCCGGTCGAGGCCTTTGGCGCGCTCCGTTTTGAGGGTCGAGCCTCCGCGCTTGGCAGCGCATTGGACACCGTGGCCACGCGCTTCCGGGGACGTCCTTTGGCGGGGGTGGTGGTTCTGACGGATGGCATCGCCACCGACCTTGCGGCGCTTCCGGAGAACTTGTCAGGGTGGCCTCCGGTTTATCCCGTGGTCATTGGAAAAAAGGGTCCGGCGCGTGATTTGTCAGTGAGAAAAGTGTCGGTGACGCAGACCGCGTTCGAGGATGCGCCGGTGACGGTGGATGCCGAAGTGGGCGTCGCGGGCAGCACCGCGCGGAGTGTCGTGGCCCGGTTGACGGATGCGTCAGGAAAGCTGGAGGAGGAGCAGACCCTGGAGTCCGGCGCGGGGAATGGCGCGGTGTCCTTCCGTTTCCGGATCAGGAATGCGCCGCCGGGAATTTCCTTCCACCGGCTTTCCGTGAGGGAGGCCGGGGAATCCGGGCCGGAGACGGCGGAGGCCACCCTGGCCAACAATACCTGCGTGGTGGTGGTGGACCGGGCGCAGGGGCCCTATCGGTTATTGTATGTGGCGGGCCGGCCGAATTGGGAGTTCAAATTCCTCAACCGCGCCCTGGAAGCGGACGATCAGGTGCAGCTCGCGGCATTGGTCAGGGTGGCGCGGCGGGAGCCGAAGTTTTCTTTTCTGGGCCGCGCCGGGGAGACCAGCAATCCCTTGTTCCGCGGAACCGAGGACCAGGCGAAGGGGGAGGTGGCGGCCTATGATCAACCGGTTTTGGTCAGGCTGAACACACGGGATGAGGCGGAACTCCGGGCAGGATTTCCCACCACGGAGGAGGAGCTGTTTGGTTATCACGCCATCATTCTGGACGATGTCGAAAGCGCCTTTTTTACTCCCGCGCAGGCCGCCCTGATCCAGCGTTTTGTGTCTTCGCGCGGGGGTGGATTCCTGATGCTGGGCGGGATGGAGTCGTTCTCGGAGGGCGGTTATGCCAGGACTCCGGTGGGGGAGATGCTGCCGGTGACTTTGGATAGGACTCCCGCCGTCGGAGGACCGGTGGAACTTGGATTCAATCTTGACCGCGACGGCTGGCTGCAGCCGTGGGCGCGGCTGCGGGAGAATGAGGCGGATGAAAAATCGCGTTTGTCAGGAATGCCGGGACTGCGAGTGGTGAATCGCGTGCGGGGCGTGAAACCGGGCGCGGGTGTGATCGCGACAGCTGACGATGCCACCGGTCAGCGGGTGCCGGCCCTGGTCGTGCAACGGTTTGGGCGCGGGCGGTCGGCGGCGCTGATGGTGGGGGATTTGTGGCGGTGGGGAATGAAGAGTCCGGAGGCGCGGGTGGATTTGGAGAAATCGTGGCGGCAACTGGTGCGATGGATGGTGGCGGACGTGCCGGGGCGTGTTTCTCTGGCGACGGTGCCCAAGCCGGCGGACCCTGCTGGGGCCATGGAAATCCAAGTCAGGGTGGCGGACAGCGGCTATCTTCCGGTGGAGAATGCCACGGTCAGTCTGGAGGTCGAGCCGGTGCTCATGGACGCGCCCGCGGAGGCGCCCGCGGCCGACTTGTCAGGTAAAAATGTGTCTGGCGTGGTGGCGATTCCAGGTGCCGCAACCAACAATGCCGGGGCTGCGGACAGTGGTGGCGGCGTTTCCGGCGGTGGAGCCAGGCCCGGCGTCCTAACTTTGCAAGCCGAGCCGTCCGCAACGGAGCCGGGCTTGTATGTGGCGTCCTATGTGCCGCGCGAAACGGGGGGTTATAAAGTCACCGCCAAGGCCGTCAACGCCGCCGGTGCCGAGCAGGGGCGGGCCACGGCGGGATGGGCCACGGATCTGGCCGCGCAGGAATTGCGGTCGCTCACCCCTGACCGCGCCTTGTTGGAGGAGCTGGCCCGGAAAACCGGAGGTGCGGTCGTGGAGCCGGATGGGTTGAGTGCCTTCGCGGCGCGGCTGCCCTCCTTGAAAGCGCCCGTTATGGAGCCGCATGAGGAGCCGCTCTGGCACACGCCATGGATTTTTCTAACAGCCGTTGCCTGTCTCGCCGGGGAGTGGGGACTGCGCCGAACCCAGGGTCTGCCATGAAATTGTTATCTGTTCCAATTATTCCTTTTTTTCCGCTGATTTTCGCCGCGCTGCATTGCGCATGCCCAGCTGCCTTCGCGCAGCAGGACCCACCTGCCGCACCCGCCGCACCTGCCGCACCTGCCGCACCTGCCGCACCTGCAGTTCCGGCAGTTCCCTCGGCGGTCCCGGTTGTGGTGGAATCCGTGTCCGATGCCCGGCCTGTGGTGATTTTTGTGAGGGGCGCGGCGGGCAGTGCGGAATACGCCCCGCGTTTCGCGGCGCAGGAATTGGCTTGGAAAAAGGCTGCCGGGCGCGCCGGGGCGGAGTGGAGGACGGTGCCGGGCGGAGAAATCCAAAACGCCGATAACAATCTCCAACCTGCCGCGGCGACGGTGGTTCCTGACGCATCCGCGGCTGCCGCGCCGGCTGTGGTGGCGAATGGAAACGGAGCTGCACCCGGAGCTGGAACCGGAGCCGGAGCCGGAGCTGCACCCGCACCCGGAGCCGCACCGGGAGCTGGAGCTGGAGTGGACGGCGTGAAGCAGGGCGGAAGTGATCATGCGCTTTTGGAAAAAATCCTGACAGAAATCGGGAAATCCGGCCCTGCGGCGGTTTGGATTGTTTTGGTGGGACACGGCACCTGGGATGGCAGGGAGGCCCGGTTCAATCTGGAGGGGCCGGACCTTTCCGCCGGGGAGTTGGCGGGCTGGCTGAAGCCTTTGACCCGGCCGGTGGTGGTGGTGAACACCTCGGCTTCCAGTTCGCCTTTTGTGAATATTTTGTCAGGACCGGGACGCATCGTCATCAGCGCCACCCGCAGCGGAAACGAAAGAAACTACGCCCGGTTCGGCGAGGAAATGGCGGCCAGCCTGGAGGATCCGGCGGCGGATTATGATGAGGATGGGCAGGTCACTTTGTTGGAGTTGTTTTTGCGCGCCTCCAGCCGCACCGCCGAATTTTATTTGGCCGAAGGCCGCCTCCTGACCGAGCATGCGCTGATGGATGACAACGGCGACGGCAAGGGCACGCCGGCCACTTTTTTCCGTGGTCTGCGGGCCAATGTCACTGCCAAGGACAAGGCCGTGCCGGATGGCGCGCGGTCCCGCCTGACGGCTTTGATCCCGGATGCCGCTGCCAGGAAAATGTCCCCCGCACAACTCAGCCAACGGGATTTGTTGGAGGGCGAAATCGATACGCTCCGCGCGGCCAAAGCCACCATGGCGGAGGACAATTACTATCTGAAATTGGAAGGCATCCTGCGGCGCCTGGCCGCGTTGGAACTGGAGCCGGAGCCGGTCCCGGAGCGGGCCCCCGAGCCGGTGCCGGAAAACTCTCCGCGTTGAAAAAATGCGGACCGCGAAAAATCCGTCGGCGATCCTAACGATGATAGGGTTCGCCCTTTTTGATGGTGTGAACGCGGTAGATTTGTTCCAGCAGGACCACCAGCGCCAGCTCGTGCTGAAGTGTCAGGGCGCTGAGGCTCCAGACCTCGTCCGCAGCATCGCGCAGTTCCTGGCTGTGGCCGTCGGCGCCGCCGATGATCAGCGTCACGCGTTTGGTGCCCGCGAGTTCCCACCGGTCCACGGCGGCATGCCACTCGGATGTTGTTAGCCGCTTGCCGCGTTCATCCAGGACGATGCGGCGGCTGCCTTCGCTGTTTTTCAGAAAGCGCTCCTCCAGCTGCGGGCGCGGGCCATCGCGGAGGTATTCGATTTCCACCTTGGCGTAGCGGTTGGAGCGGCGCAGGTAATCTTCGATTCCATCCCTTGCCCAGGTCAGGGCGGGCTTGCCGACGGCGAGAATTTTCCAATTCATGGGGGTGTGGGAAATTTTTGACCCGCCCCTTGCATCCGGGCCGGTATGGTATATGAAATTCCTCCACTCCTGCCCCGTGGTGTAAAGGTAGCACAAGAGATTTTGATTCTCTTTGTCAAGGTTCGAATCCTTGCGGGGCATCCAACAGGAGCAGGCCAGTATTGCCCCGTGGTGTAACGGTAGCACAAGAGATTCTGATTCTCTTTGACAAGGTTCGAATCCTTGCGGGGTAACCACCCCCGGGTCCCCCTCGGGGATTCGGTCATTCCAGCCTCGTTTACGGGGAAAACCGGGCGCTTTTCCGCGCCGGGACGTCCCTTGCGTAGGTTCCCGCCGCCGGACGGATGGGAGACATTGACCGCTCCAGACCCCGGCATGTGCTGCCTCCGGAATGAAAAAATGGCCGGCATTTTATCGCGCGGGAGCGGGTTCCACGGGTGGGATGACAGGCGAGGAGGGCGTGGGAGCGGGGAATTGCGGGGGCGCAGCCGGGTCTGCCTGCGGGGAAATAACCGGAATTTTGGATTCCGGGAGCGGCGTGGATTTGGCCAAAGCGGCGGCCTCCAACCCCGCCAGGCTGTCCTCGATATCTTTTTCCACCCATTTCCGGAACATCAGGCCAAAATACCGCCGACCGGTATTTCCGCCGAAATCCGTGCGGAATTTCCATTTCACCAGCGTGTGGGTCCGGTCCGCCGATTCCTCAAAACGGATCGCGCTCACGGCATCGCCGCGCTCGCCGAAATCGAACGCCAGCGCCACTTCGCGGCTTGGAGAGACGGCGGTGATTTTCGCGCGGCCTTCCCCTTCCGCTTTGCTGCGCCACGCCATCATGCCGCCCGCTCCGGTTTCCGGGCCGGCGTGCTCGACTTGTAAAAAGGGCTCGCGCTGCCACCAGGTCGCCCACTCCGGCCATCGGCGCAGACTGGACACGCGGTCATAGAGCTCCGGCGCGGGCAATGGCATGAGCCGCTCACGCTCGACGATGAGCGAGGCAGGCAGAAAAAATCCGCCGACCGCCACGGTCGCCATCAGCACTCCGGCACCGACCGCGCCCCACCTTAACCATTTTCGCCAAGCTATCATGGGTCCTTCATGCCATGGAAAAACCGGGCCGTCACGGGGAAGCTTTCGCGGATGCCGCGCCCTGGCCTGCTCCTGCCGGGACCACCTGTTCCGCTGTTAGCAAACCGTCCGCCGCCGCCGCCACTGTCTGCCAATCCAACTCCGAAATCGGCCGGCCGGTCCGTTTTGGAACCAGGGCGGAACCTGCCGGGATGCCCGCCTGCAACACCACCGCGCGGTCGTGGCGCGGGGCCCAGTGGAAAGGATTCGTGGGTCCGAACAAGGCGACCTGCGGAACGCGGAACGAGGCGGCGAGATGCATCGCCGCCGTGTCCACGGTCACTGCAAGCGCGGCTCCGGCGATGACCCTGGCAAGTCCGGGAAGTGTCAGGGTGCCGCGAAGATTCCGGACCGGCGCCTGGGTCAGACTTGAAATCCGGGCGATCTGTTCCTGCTCGAAACTCCAGTCGCCTCCTGTTAGGAGGATCGGCAGGCCGTGCGTGTCATGCAGATGATCCAGCAAGGCCGCCCAGTGGCCCGGCGGCCAGAATTTTTCCTCCCGTGCCGTGCCGGGGTGGATCGCAATATAGCGGGCGGGCAGCGGGAAAGTGTTGGCTTGGTGCGGGATTTTCAAATGCCCGGCATCGCCCACCGTCGGCAGAATCAATCCCGCCGCATGTGCCAGGGCGTGGTGGAAATCGATGGTGTGGTTTTCCCTGACAGAAGCGGAGCAGGTCACGGTGCAGGAAAATCGGCGCAGTCCCCTGAGGGTCGTTTTGGCGTAGCCGGCGCGCACCGGAGCGCCGGAGACCAGGCTGAGAAACGCCGACCGGTCCGTGCCGGTGTAGTCCAAAACCATGTCAGGACGCCACTCGCGGAGTCGGTGCAGAAGGGCGGCATTCCAGCTTCCGGATTTCCATGTGAGGACCTCATCCGCCTCCGCGAAAAGCGGTGCCAGGGAACCTGCCGCGCCCGCCAGGACCAGCATGATTTCCGCCGAAGGATCCGCCGCACGCAAGGCCCCGAGGGCGGGCGCGGTGAGCACGGCATCGCCGATGCGTTTGAGTTGGAGCAGGAGAATGCGGGCCACGGGCGGAGGCGGGGATAGCGGGAGTGGAAAAGACGGGAGTGGGAAAACCAGGCTGAGGAGGAAGACGGGAGTGGAGGAAAATATGAGAGGAGAAGCGTGCCGTGGATTGGTGTTAGCTGATCCTTTCCTTGGCCAGGGCGTAACCTGTCAGGATACGGCGGCGAAAATGCTCCCAGGTGAAATTGGCCGCCACATGCCCACGTGCGGCGACTCCCATCCTGGCAAAAAGATCGCGGTTTTTCCAGGCCTCCTCCATGGCCGCCGCCAGGGCGTCCTCATTGTTGGGAGGGATCTGCCGGCCGGTCACGCCATCGATCAAGGCGTCGCCGCTTTCCCTCGTCGTGATGAGGGGCAAGCCGCACGCGGCGGCTTCCAGGGTGACTTTGGCGAAGCCCTCGCACTCGCTGGGGAAGACCAGCGCGCTGGCGGTTCGGAGGAGTTCCGGGACATTCGGTGTGAAGCCGGTGACGCGCACGGAGGGTCCGGCGCAGGCATCCAGCTCCTGCCTGACTTCCGGATGCGGCTCGCCCACCAACACCAGTTCGGCATCCTTCAGCCCCAGTTTTTTCCAAGCCCTCAGCAGCTGCGGCACCCCCTTCCGGCGGATCAGGGCGCCGACAAAAATAAGGCGGAACTTCTCCGGAGGCGGGCCCGGCGCATAACGCGTCACATCCACGCCGCGGCCTGTGTAGTGCAGGCGCTCAGGGGGAATCCCGGCATCCAAAAAAGTCGCCGCCGAACAACGCGATGGCATGAATAACAAGGTGGCCAATTCATACTCCATCAACATCTGCTGCCGGGAAATCAGCAGCCGGTGCTTCCAGCCCGCCATGCCGCGCAGCTCGGAAGCCTCGCGCTCGGTCTTGGTTAGGAATGGTTTTTGCAGTCCTTTGTTGCGATGCCACGTCGGGATGTCCATCACCGAAGGAATCTCCCGCTGGCGCGCAGCGATCAGACTGCGCACCGCATCGCCGCTCCAGGTGTGGAGAAAATCATAACGTCCCGAGTTCACTTCCCGCGCCGTGATCCAGTCCACATATTGTTTTTTCGCCCCATAGTAGCGGGCGCTGCCCTGGCCGGATAACAAACGCACCGGATGCCAGGCCAGGGACCTGATTTTGGAACGCGGGATGTCCTTCTGCTGGTTGGCATAACCAATCGCCCGTCCCAGAAAACCCGCTGCCGCGGACGCCTTGATCCCCTCCAGCGCGCTCACATCCAATCCACTGCCTCCGATTCTCGCGCTGGTGCTGTAGAGCAGCGCGCGCGGAAGCGGGCCCGCATCCGGCACCGCCGGGGCGGGGAAGGAGGCGGGCGGAGGGGATGGGGTCAAAGGAACAGAAGCAGGCACGGTCAATCTTACAGGAAAAACGCCGCATCCTCAATCCGGACCCCGGTTTTTTCCAGCCCGATAAATCGGACATCCGGGGCATCCCGTCGCCCTGCCACAGGCGTTTTATGGGTGGCGGAGGGAGTTTTGTCTTCAAAAATCCCGCTGCCCGTTCTCCGTGAAGGCACCGCGATGATTTTACGGAAATCGTATTTGAATTAACACGGCCGGGGGGCCGTCAGACCTGACGTTGCGATAAAACCATCACCCCCCGATCCATGAAACTTCACGCCCATCCCGCCATTTTAATGGCCGCCGGTCTCTTCCTGGTCGCCTGCGATCAAGGAGGCCCCACCGTTGGCCTCGCGGCCGCCGCGCCGTCGGACACCACGTCCACCAACCCGCCGCCGGTCCCCGTCACCGCCGCGCCAGCTGAAGATCCCGCCGCGTTGGAAAAACAAATCGAGGACCTGAAGCAACAGGAAGCGACCCTCCGCCTCCAAATGCAGCAGGACGAACTTGCCGCTCAAAAAGCGGACCTTGAGCGCGACCGCGAAGCCCTCGCCAAGGAAAAGGAAAATCAGTCCACCGCGCCAGCCGCACCCCCGGTGGAAGCCGCCGACCCCGCCCCAAGGATCACCCAGGCGGGCTCCGCCACCCCACCCTCGGCGGACACGGATTCGCGTGACTATCAAATGTTCTACGAAGGCCTGGCTCCCTATGGCCGCTGGTTCGAAACTCCGGAATATGGTTATGTCTGGCAGCCTTCCGACCGCGACCAAGGCTGGCGTCCCTACACCATGGGCCGCTGGGCGGACTCCGATCAGGGTTGGACGTGGATCTCGGACGAGCCTTTCGGTTGGGCCACCTATCATTATGGACGTTGGGCCCTCATCCAAAACCGCGGCTGGATCTGGGTTCCCGGCGATACCTGGGCGCCAGCCTGGGTCACATGGCGGAACAATGAGGAATACGTCGGCTGGTCCCCGATGCCGCCGGAAACCGTCTATGTCGATGACACCACCTATGGTCCGTCCATCGACGAGGAATATGGCATCGCGCCGGACTCCTACATCTTCATGCCCGTCAGGCATTTTGACGAGCCCGTCTATACCTACTGCCGGCCCGTCGCCGAGAATATCAGTTATTTCAGCGCCACCATCGCCATCACCAATATCATCATCCGCTCCGGCCGCGTGCATTGCGGAGGTCCGGACGTGGGCTGGGTGAATCGTTATGTTTCCCGTCCGCTAACCCATTACCGCCTGGATCGTGACCGCGGTTGGGACTACGGTGGCAACTACCGCCCCCGCTTTGACGGCGACCGCTTGAATTGTTATTCCCCCCGCATCCGGAACAGCTGGAACGAAGGCATCCGCCCCTCCCGCATTCAGGACCGCTGGGATGATGTCCGCGTCGTCCGCCGTCAGGATGCCTTCCGTGGCGACCTCGCCCGCCGCTTCCAGCAGGAGCATCGCAACCGCCGGGATCGCGCCGAAGCCGCGCTCCGCACCGAACCCGTGCGCCGCCTTGCCGAACGTCACGGCAGCCTGGAAAAAATCCGGTCCCAACGCGAACAATTGGCGACCCGTCAAACCGGAGGCCGTCCCCGCGAGGGCAGTTCCCGGAACGACGATCCACGTCAGGGCCGCAACGCCGACGCCCGCGATCTTGCCGAACGCAATGAGCGCAACGAACGTCTGGAGCGGGCCAAAAACGAATTGAAGACACGCCAGCAGGAAGTGGAGCGCCTCCGCCAGCAGCGGGAGTCCGCCGGCAATGGCCGGGGAAACCGCAATCCCGATGGCCGCCCTAACGAAAACACCCCGGGCAACCGCGGGAACAACAAGCCCGGAGCAAACGACAATAACAACGATCGCGATCCCGCCGAAGCCGCCCGCCGTGAGCAGGCCCGTCAACAAAACGAGGCCCGCCAAAAGCAGGAGGAGCAACAACGCGGTCAGCGCGGCGACAACAAACCCGGCAACAGTAACAACGATCGCGATCCTGCCGAAGCCGCCCGCCGCGAACAGGCCCGCCAACAAAACGAAGCCCGCCAAAAGCAGGAGGAACAACAACGCGGTCAACGGGGCGACAATAAACCCGGCAACAATAACAACGAAAACGACCGCGCCGAAGCCGCCCGCCGTGAGCAGGCCCGCCAACAAAACGAAGCCCGCCAAAAGCAGGAGGAACAACAACGCTTCCAGCGCGGCAACACCAACCCCGGCAACAAAAATAACAACAACGACCAAGCCGAAGCCGCCCGCCGCGAGCAGGCCCGCCAGCGTCAGGCGGCCGAGCAGCAACAAAACGAGCAACGCCAACGCCAGGCAGCAGAACAACAACAGCGGGGAAATCGGGACCGCGAGGAAAACGCCAAGCGTGAGCAATCGCGTCAGCAAAACGAATCCCGTCAGCGTCAGGCCCAGCAGGAACAACAACAAAACGAGGCCCGCCAACGTGGAGCCAACGAAGCCCGCCAGCGCCAGGCGCAGGAAAACGAAGCCCGCCAACGCAACGCCCAGCAACAACAACAAAACGAGGCCCGCCAACGCGGAGCCAACGAAGCCCGCCAGCGCCAAGCGCAGGAAAACGAAGCCCGCCAGCGCAACGCCCAGCAACAACAACAAAACGAATCCCGCCAACGTGGAGCCAACGAAGCCCGCCAGCGTCATGCGCAGGAAAACGAAGCCCGCCAGCGCAACGCCCAGCAACAACAACAAAACGAAGCCCGGCAACGTCAGGCCCAGCAGCAGCAACAACAACAACAGAACCAGCAACGCGGCGGCGGTTCGGAAAACAAAAAGAAATCCAACGACGACAAGCCCGACAAGAAAAACGGACGCTAACCCCGCATCGCAAAAAAGCCCATTCCCACCCGGGAATGGGCTTTTTTTGTGCCCCGCACCGTGGACTGCGGAGACTTGTCTCCGCTTTCCCGGACGAAGCTTGCTGAGTCGTTTCTCCTCCGCGTTCTTTCCCCAAAGCCCGTCAAGCCTCCGTCACGACGGCATGTTTCCGACGACTCAATGAATGAAGCCAGCCAAATCCTATCAAGCCAAGGACTACTGTCCACTGCGCTGGAAGTTCCTGCAAAGCACGGTCCTGCTGAATCCTGCCAGGAATCTCCTCCAACTCGCCAGATCCTGACAAAAAGCGGGTGGGGCCGCATCCGCTTTTCCGAAAACCTCAAAGCCCTCACAGACCCACGGTAATCAGCTGCCAGGCATGATCGTAGAAACCGGGCGTGCCTTTTTGCGCGCGTAGCGGGCGGAGGTCGGGCGACATCCAAATGTGGTCGATGGACAGGAGCGGCAGGCCCAGGGGCCATGTGGCATTCCCGGGAGAGCCAGGGGATTGGCTCAGGCCGTGGTTCCATGCGTGCCGCCACGGGTCAAAAGCGGTGGAATCGTAGGGGGTGTTGAAATCACCGATGACGAGAGTTCTCGGCGCTGAGCCGGCGAATTGGCGGACGGCTTCCGTGCGGTCCGTGCGGGGAAGCAGCGGCCATGGGCCAAGATCCGCGAGGATGAGCTGCCAATGTTCCGCTGGATTGTCGGTGAACTGGCAGTGGAGCCAAAGGGCGTTGGTGCGGCTGGGAAGGTGGATGGTTTTTTGCAATTGAGCCCGGCCCAGCACCGCCAGGAGTATGCCGCCCGGCAGCCGGGAAATGTGATAGTCAGGATGCCGGACCCGCATGGCCGCGAGGTCCTCCGGTGACTGTTTCTCCGCCTCCGCGAGCACGAGGATGTCAGGGCGGTGGCGCTGCAGGAGCTCATGAACCTGCGCGGGAACCTGCCTGGGATGGTTGATATTCCAAAACAGCACCGTGCGGGCAGGACCGGCCACCGATCCGGGAGGGATGGGTGCCAAAGGCGGCGGAGCGGGGGAGAATTTCCAGCCGGCAAAAGTAACCAGCAAACCAAGCCCGGCCAATCCGAGTCTGAGTCGCAAGCCCCGGCGATTCAGGAAAGCCGGTAGCGCGAGCAGCGGCCATGAAACCAACAAAATGGGCCAGGGGCCGATGTAAAAAAACAGGGCGGACCAATCGTGGGCATCCCTCACCGTCAGTCGGACGAGGAGACAAATCCATGTCAGGATCAGCAGTGCCCAGGGCAGCCGGGATGCCGCCAGGCGGTGCAGGCCACGTTTCCAACGGTTCGTCGCTAACATTCCATCGGCGCTCCTCGCGGCCGGGGCGCGGGAAGCACGCGAAGTGATAGGCATGGCGGTCGGAGGCGTGGGCCGGTCAGGATTTCCATGGGCGGTCCATGCCCCCCCGGGGGAAGGCGGCCCGCCCTGGAATGAAGTGGACTTTTTTTAGCCGCGGATCATGCCGGCGGCGACGGTTTCGTTGGTGCCCGCATCGATGAGGATGAAGCTGCCGGTGATGCGGTTCTTGCTATAGGGATCGAAAATGATAGGGGCGCTGGTCCGAATGGAGATGCGGCCGATGTCGTTCATCTGGAACTCGAGGTCGTCCTCGATTTTATGCAGGGTATTGATATTGACCTTGTATTTGACTTCCTTGATGACGGCCTGGACCTCGCGGGTGGTGTGGCGGAGGATGAAGCGGCCGCGGGGATTCAGCGGTTTTTCGCCGAACCAACAGATCATGGCCTCCAGGTCCTGACCCACCTGGGGCGGGTTGTTAGCCTTCACGATCATGTCGCCGCGGCTGGTGTCAATTTCGTCCTCCAGGAGGAGCGTGACCGAGAGCGGGCTGTAGGCTTCCTCGAGCGGGCCGTCGAGGGTGTGGATTTCCTTGATGCGGGACTGGAAGCCGCTGGGGAGGACGGTGACGGCATCGCCAGGCTTGAAGACGCCACCGGCCACGCGGCCGCTGAAGCCGCGGAAGTCATGCCATTCATCGCTCTGCGGGCGGATGACCCATTGCACGGGGAAGCGCGCTTCGACGTGGTTTTCGGTGGTGCCCACATACACGGTCTCGAGATGATAGAGCAGGGTGGGGCCTTGATACCAGGGCATGGCTTCCGACTTGTCCACCACGTTGTCGCCTTTCAGCGCGCTGATGGGGATGAAGGTCATTTCCACCAGGTTGTCGAGGCGGCTGGCGAAGCATTGGAAGGCTTCTTTGATTTCCTCGAACTTGGCCTCGGAGTAGTCCACGAGGTCCATTTTGTTGATGGCGATAACCACATGCTGGATCCGCAGCAAATTGGCCAGGAACGCGTGTCGGCAGGTCTGCTCGATCACGCCTTTGCGGGCATCGATCAAAATGATGGCCAGATTCGCCGTGCTCGCGCCGGTGACCATGTTGCGGGTGTATTGGATATGCCCCGGCGTGTCCGCGATGATGAATTTCCGCCGCGGGGTGGCAAAGTAACGATAGGCCACATCAATAGTGATACCTTGCTCGCGTTCGGCGCGCAGGCCATCGGTTAGCAAGGCGAGGTCCACATGCTCGTCCCCACGCTTTTTGGAAAAACGCTCCACCGCCGCGAGCTGGTCCTCGAAGATGGATTTGGAGTCGTAAAGCAGACGGCCAATGAGGGTGGATTTGCCGTCGTCGACGGAACCGGCGGTGGTGAAGCGTAGAAGATCCATGGTGGAAAATTGGGAAATAAGAAAATAAGAAATTAAGAAATTAAGAAATAGGAAGATAGGCGAATTGGAAATGTTATGCTTGCCAGTCTTCGATTTTCAGGCCGGGGACGCGGGAGAATTCGTGGGTGTTATTGGTGACGAGCGTCATGTCATTAGCCAAGGCTATCGCCGCAATCATGGTGTCGTGTGGGCCGATTCGTGTGCCGGTTTGGCTCAGAAAGGCATGGATTTTTCCAAAAACGCTGGCTGAGGCGTCGTCAAAAGGACAACTCGGCAGGTCTTCAAAAATTTGGGAAAGACGGGCCAGACTGCGACCAGGGTCCGGGCTCTTCCAGGCACCGTATAGCATTTCCGCTTTTACAACGGAGCACAGAAAAAGGTGGCCCGGCGGGGTAGCTGAAATCCTGGCAGTGATTTGTGGACATTTGCCGCCAAGATGCCGGGAAACGGCGTTAGTATCCAGGAGCCACTTCATGGGAATGGGTCGCGGTCAGTTTCCCAGGGGGACTCCTCATAATCTTCCGGAAAATCCGGTAGCGAGCCTGCGGCGGCCACGAACCTGGCGTGCTTTTCCTCCAGGGTCCGCCCTGGCTTCCCCGCCTCCTGGGCAAAAAGGTCGATGGTTGCCCTCACCAAAAATTCCATTTCGGCGCGTTTGGCGGCGTCGAGTTGGTTGAGGGTTTGGTCCAGTTGGAGGGCAAGCGTGCTCATGGTGACTTAAAAATAGCCTTCTTTTTTCCGGTCTTCCATCGCGGATTCGCTGCGTTGGTCGTCGGCGCGGGTGCCGCGTTCGGTTTGGCGGGCGGCGGCTACTTCGGCGATGATGTCGTCCAGGGTGGCGGCGGGGGATTCCACGGCGCCGGTGCAGGTCACGTCGCCGATGGTGCGGAAACGCATGGTTTTTTCAAGGATGGGTTCCTCGGGTTGGGGTTGGGCGAATCCGGTTTCCGCATCCAGCCATGAGCCATCGCGTTGGAAAACGCGGCGTTGGTGGCTGAAGTAGATATTGGGAAGCGGGATGTTTTCCTGACGGATGTAAAGCCACACATCCATTTCCGTCCAATTGCTCAGCGGAAAGACGCGGAATTGCTCGCCCTCGTGCATGCGGCCGTTGAAAAGATTCCACAGTTCCGGGCGCTGGTTTTTCGGATCCCATTGGCCGAAGTCGTTGCGGTGGCTGAAAAACCGTTCCTTGGCGCGCGCTTTTTCCTCATCCCGACGGCCGCCGCCGAGGCAGGCGTCGAATTTGTTATCAGCGATGGCGTCCAGAAGGGTCACCGTTTGCAGCTTGTTCCGGCTGGCGCGGTGGCCTTTTTCCTCCACCACCCGGCCTTGGTCGATGCTGTCCTGCACCTTGGCCACCAACAGGTTGGCCCCGATGTTCTTCACAAATTCATCGCGATACACCAAGGTCTCCGGGAAATTGTGACCCGTGTCCACATGCAGCAGGGTGAACGGAAGTCGTGCCGGATGGAAGGCCTTCCGCGCCAGCCAGGCCATGACGATGGAGTCCTTCCCGCCCGAGAAGAGCAGCGCGGGATTGCGGAACTGCGCCGCGGTCTCGCGGAGCACATAGATGGCCTCGGACTCCAATTGCTGGAGCAGGCTGACATTGTAGGATCGGATGGCGGACATGGCGGAAATGGGACCCGACCATACCCCCGGTAAAACGCGCGGCAAGTGAATTCTCCTAATTTCCTATAGGGTTTTAGGGGAATTGAAATGAACTCGGTTACGCCGCCACCACGATGGCAGCCATGGGCACGGCGGAACGCCACCCGAGAGCGCCCATGGTAGGGCAGGCATTTCCCAGCCAGATTCAGGCGATATTAAAAAAACGGGCCGCGCTCCATCTCTAGCATGCCAGCCAGTGGCCGGTTTTTGGCAGGCTGGCGAACTCTTCCTCCAGGTTGGGAGCGAACCGAGGCAGGTGTTATGATGGCAACACCCGCGAGAAGAAAAAGTGCCGCAGTCCAGGGAGCGCGAATTCCAAGGACTGCGGCACCAGGGCGGCGGGATTGCCATGCCCGGATTTTTCAGTGGCTGGTTAGGCCCGGGGGTGGTGGGGTGTGGCGGAGTGTTCGGCGGGGAGGGCGCTTTGGCGAGTGATGGATGGTAACAAGGTGGTTACGCGGGGTGGATGGATAGGAGGCAGATGGACAAAAGAGACCTAAAGGACGCAAAGGACGCAAAGGACGCAAAGGACGAAAGGGACGAACCGGCAAAGCCGAGGAAAAGGGTGAAAGGGTAAGGGTGAAGAGGGAAGGTAACCGCATTTTGCTAGTGGACGTGTTGGCACTGCCAATGCGCCTTTTTGTGTTCTCTGTGATCTTTGTGGCTAATAGCAATTTTTACCGGCTCGCGTGAAGGCCCGGCGGCAGTGTGGGATTTTTCTTGCCCGTGGCGGATGTGGCGGCGTTACTGCGCGGCATGAAGTCCATGCGTTTTCCATTTTCTCCGGCAGGTGTGGCGGGCGGTTTGCTCGGGGTGGTTCTGGCGACGTGGGCGGTGTGGGCGCGGGAGGAACCGGCGAATGTCACCAAGGGTTTGCCGGGGCTGTGGAGGTCGGAAAAACGGGTGATTGATCTGCATATGCATATCGATGGAACACCGGAGCGGTTTGATAGGGCGGTGCGGATCATGGATGAGGCGGGCGTGGGGATCGGGGTGAACTTGAGTGGGGGAACGGTGACGCCCGGGGAGGGCGGGGAGTCGGAATTCGAGAAGGTGAAGGCCTTGGCGGATGAGAAATATCCCGGCCGGTTCGTGCATTATATGAATCTGGATTATGCGGGATGGGACGACCCGGATTTCAGCGCGAAGGCGGCGCAGCAGATTGTGGATGGTCACCGCATGGGCGCGGCGGGCTTTAAAGAATACAAAAGACTGGGTTTGTTTTTAAAAGATAAGAATAAGGATCTGGTCCGCATCGACGATCCGAGGTTGGA
>JAQGPD010000300.1 GCA_028293305.1 Verrucomicrobiales bacterium
ACCGCAGAGCAGCTGCGGGACCGAGACGGCGCGCTCCCCGGAGAGCATCCGCCACTATTTGACAAGCCCCGCCGGAAAGCTACGATGCCGCCCCCGAGCGCTCGCGCCATTTCACTGGCCGGTCGCTGGAAAACGCCTCCCGGGCCCGCGCCTCCCCTCCGCGCTCCTGCCTTCACCCGCCGCCGGTTCCACCTGACATCTCCCAACAATCCCCCGCCCCAGCCCGCCCGGTCCACGCATGACACCCACTCCCCACCCCAACAGACGATTCGGTTTCCTTTGGCTCTGGGTGCTCGTTCCGCTTTGCTATACGCTTTTTCTCGCATGGAAATGGACCCCTGACTTCCCCCATGCCGACCACTGGGGTCTGGAGTCGGACCTTTTCCTCGCGGACTCCCACGGCGGCCTGACCTGGGACCTGCTGGCGGATCAAAAAAACGACAGCCGCTACGTCCTGTCGCGGCTTTGTTATTGGTGGATCGGCAAAGCCACCGCCTGGAACCTGCGAGTCGAAGCCGCCATCTGCGTGCTCATGGGCGGCGGCATCGCCATTCTGGCCTGGTGGATGGCCCGCCGCACCATCCCCGGCCGCGCCGCTGACTGGACCGGTGCCCTCATGTCACTGCTGATCCTCTCGCCGCACCAGGCCATGAACTGGAATTTCGGGGTCCAGATTTGCTATTTTCTCCCCATAGGCGCCGCCGTCGGCATCTCCGCCCTGCATCTCACCCGGCTTTCCCTCGCCAGACAAACCGCCGCCGGCATCCTGCTGGCCATGGTCGCCACCTGGTCCTTCGCCCCCGGCTGGCTCGCCTGGGGCCTGGTGATCTGGGGCATTCTCGGCTGGCTCGGACGGCTTCGGCCCGCCGCGGTGGTCCTCGCCCTCATCGCGGTCTGCGCCGCCCTCGGTGCCAATGCCGCGTTTTATTTCAAAAATTACATTTTCCAGGAAGGCATCCCCCTCACGCAAAAACTCGCGGAACGCGGAACGGAAATCGCCCACTATTTCCTGAAAATGCTGGGCGCCCCCCTGGCCGAAGGCTGGCTCCAGCCCAACCAGGCCGCCCGCGGTGCCGTGCTCGACCGCCTGTCCCCCACCCTCAGCATTTTGTTATTGGTGTGGATCGTTTTCATCCTGAATCTCCACCGGCGCGATCTGCTCCGCCGGCGCGGCGCCTCCCCGGCCTGGGCGTGGATCGGCATCGGCGGATGGTCGCTCCTGGCCGTCGGCATGGTCTCACTGGCCCGCACCGGCAATGTCCTGTCCCATCCCTTCGCCTCCCGCTATCTCGCCTTCACCCTCTGGGCCTGGCTGGCCGCATTCGTCCTCACCCTCATGCTGCCTCCCGGAAAAACCCGTCGGATTCTCGTCCCCGCCGGTGCTCTGCTGCTCCTGTGGGGCTGGGCCGCCGGCGCCGCGACCGGCGTGAAACAAATGCACAAGGACTGGAATGGCATGCGGCTTCTCCAGGGTGCCCTGACACTTTCCGCCGTCGCTCCCGAGCCCCAGGGCCTCCGCGGAAACGACCCCGCGATGCACAACTGGCTGCCCATCGTTTCCCGGCTGGATGAACTCGGCTACCTCCGGCCCCGCCTCGTCCGCAGCCCATTGGTGGCGGATGCCCAGGTCTCCTCCAACCCCGCCATCCAAGGACAAATCCGCGAAATCATCACCTCCCCCACCCTTTCCATCCACGGCCACGCCATCGATCCCCGCCGCGGCGGCGTGGCGGATTCCATCATCCTTTCCTACCAGGAGGAGGGCGGCCAGGAAATCTGGTGGACCCCCGTCACCGCGCGGACCATGGACAAGACGTCCAAAAAAATCGCCGCCGCCGAGGGCCTGGAGGGAGAACACGCCCGCATCGGCTGGATCTGGGAAGCCGGCATCGATGCCACCCACTATCAAATCGTCCCCCTGCCCGCCCGCCCCTGCATCATCCGCGCCTATGTGCTGGATGCGGAAACCGGGAAATTCCATCCCCTCGAAGGCGCGATCGGATATCAGCCCGCGCCTTGACTATAGCCGTTCCGGAAGCTATGGCCGCACATGCGCAGCTTCCCTCCGCTCATCCTCCTGGCGATCACCATCGTCATCGTCTGCTGCGCCAGTCCAGGCAGCGCCCCGCCCGTCTTCACCGGCCCCGCCGGCCCGCCCGTCACGCCCCTGCAACTCCTGAAGTCGGAAGTCAACGTCATCCCCCGCCTCATCCCCAAAAGCAAATACGGCCGCCGTTATTACCGGCCCATGACGCCCCGCTTCATCACCATCCATTCCACCCAAAACTACACCGGCGACGCCTTCGCCCACGCCCGCGCCCTCCAGGCCGGCGCCCTCCGCGCCAAGCAACGCAAAGGCGGGAACCGCATCGGCTTCCTCACCTGGCACTTCACCGTCCAGGGCAACCTCGCCATCCAACACCTTCCCACCACCGAACAAGGTGAGCACGCCGACTTCGACGGACCCGGCAATAACTACTCCATCGGCATCGAAATGTGCGAGCACAAAGGCAACAATCTCGCCGCCACCATCGAACGCACCGCCAAATTGGCAGCCTATCTGCGGTATTCCTTCAATATCCCCCTCCGCAACGTCGTCCCCCACTACCACTGGCCCCGCCGCGGACAGAATCCCCCCAACAAAAACTGCCCCCACTTTCTCATGGAAAACGGAAAACCCGGCCGCAAATGGCAATGGTTCCTCAGCCGCGTCCAGGCCCACTACGTCCGCCTCCAGGCCGGCCCCGTCCCCCGGCTCTGAGAATGCCTTCGAGTCCGAGTCCGAGCCCGTGACCCTGACTTTGATGGCTTATTCCGACGAAAAATCCGCTTGGCAATAACCAGTCCAGCCAGCCCTCCACGGAGCCGTCCATCCAACAGCAATTCAGACAATAACAATTTCAACGCCACCACCACCACCCATCCCTTCATGTCCCTGCCTTCAGCCATCCTCGTCACCGGCGGTGCCGGATACATCGGTTCCCACACCGTCCGCCACCTCGCCGCCACCACCGGCGAACGCATCGTCGTCCTCGACTCCCTGGAATACGGCCACCGCGATGCCCTCGTCTCCGACAACACCGAACTCGTCGTCGGAAACATGGCCGACCCCGCCGTCATCGAAGGCATTTTCAGCCGCTATCAAATCAACGCCGTCCTCCATTTCGCCGCCTACGCCATGGTTGGCGAATCCGTGACCGAGCCCCTGAAATACTACGCCAACAACATCGCCGCGCCCCTCGTGCTCCTCGAAGCCATGCGCCGCAACGGCACCAAACACTTCATCTTCTCCTCCACCTGCGCCACTTTCGGGAACCCCCAATACGTCCCCATGGACGAGCAGCATCCCCAGCAGCCCATCAACCCCTACGGCCGCAGCAAACTCATGCTCGAGCAAGTCCTCCGCGACTGCGACCACGCCCACGGCATCCAGCACGTCATCCTCCGTTATTTCAACGCCAGCGGCTGTTCCGCCGACGGTGCCATCGGCGAGGACCACACCCCGGAAAGCCACATCATCCCCCGCACCCTCATGGCCATCACCGGCGAGGCCCCCCATGTCACGCTCTTCGGCACCGACTACCCCACCCCCGACGGCACCTGCATCCGCGACTACATCCACGTCCAGGACCTCGCCGAAGCCCACGTCTGCGCCCTCAACTACCTCCGCGGCGGCCAGCCCTCCACCCACGTCAACCTCGGCACCGGCACCGGCGTCAGCGTCCGGGAAATCATCAACCTCGCCGAATCCGTCACCGGAAAAACCGTCCCCGTCGTCCTCGGCCCCCGCCGCGAAGGCGACCCTCCCGAACTCGTCGGCAACCCCGCCAAAGCCAAAGCCGTCCTCGGCTGGGAAGCACGCTACCGCGACCCCCGCGCCATGGTCGAGTCCGCCTGGGCCTGGCTCACCGGCCCCCGCAAAGGCCGCTACCCCGCCAACTGACGCGCCCGCCCCCGCTGGGGTGCGGTCCGGCAGACCCGGCGGATAGACTCAATAAGACCGTATAGGGCCACATCAATATGGACGGTTCATATAAAATGCGTTCCCAAGCCGCGCGATGGTCCAATAAAACCAATCCCTCCGCGCTTTCCAATATCAGATAGTTCAGGGACACATTCGCCGAGACCGTTTCGAGACCAATATAAATAAACACCCAGCCGCCAAGCTTGTGTGAATTCAGGCCCAGAGGGCCGGAATCTCTATAGCCACCAATAAACGAAAAAAGATTGAGCTCCGGAGGAGCGGCATATTCAATCCCATGGAGGCATATGTCGCTCATCCCCAGCTGTGAACTTGACTCCAGACTGTCGCTATAAAGAGCCGACCCCTCCGGGACCGGACTCTGGCTACAGAATTTTTTAAACCGATCCAATGTTAGCGCAGTTTAAATATTGATGTAGCCGCCAAGCTTCTGGATAATGAGGCCCGGAGGTCCGAAATCTTTATAATCACCGCCAGGGCAAAAAAGTGATCGAGCTCCACAGGAGCGTCCTATTCTACCCCGATGAAGCCAGATGTCGCTCCTCCGGAGCTGAAATTCAGCGGGTGACTATGGCCATAAAGATTTAACCCCTCCGGCGTCCGACGCTGGCTGCGTCATGATTTAAAATGCTCCAAGTTCCGTGAGAGAGACCTCTGCTTTCGTGGGAGAGCCTCTGCCTTCAGTGGGGAAGAATAGGCCGCTCCTCCGGAGCTCGTATATCTTTGATGTGGGTGGCTATAATGTTTCCGGCCGTCTGGGCCTGATACCCAAAAGACTGGCGCCTGCATTTTATTGAACGCACCCTAACTTTTCATGATTGCTAAAAAATCCAACAATCGCTATGGGGGCTGAACAATGTTATGGCAGACTTGAAATTCGCCAATTGAAGTTAGAGTGTCCGTCAGTGCGGCACCGCGTCCACTTCCATCATCAGGGCCGAGATCTGGTCATTGGCTGCCCGGATTTGTTTGTCCATCGTGGCGGCGAGGCGTGTCGCTTCATCGCGCTTCACCCCATGGCTGCTGACATTGCCCTTCGCAAGCGCCCGCCGATGCTTCAGGTCATACTCCTCCGCCACGCGCAGTTGGCCGTCCCGGGCAGCCGCAAATTCCCCAATTTTCCGCTGAAGCAATTTGATTTTGGCTTCCGCATCGGTCGCGGTCGCGCGCTTCACACTTTCGCGATGCTCCTGCTGCGCCATCTCGGCGGTCTTCACCGGGGCCGCCACGGCGGGAGCCTCGGGAGCCGCATCCGGCACCCCGGACAACAGCGACGGCAGCACCGGATTCCAGCCCAGCGCCAGACGTCCCACCCAGTCCGCAGGCATATTCGCCAAGCCCACCTTCGCGATGCCCGCCGTGTGCTCCAAAATAGCGACAGAATCCTTCATCTCCTTGAACCTGACGGAGAGCAGCTGATTCCCGTCGGCCAACACCATCCGGGGCACAATCTCCTCTCGCGTTTTCCTGCGCACCAGATCGATCTCCGAGGAAAAATCCCGGCGCAGCTTCGCCCACACCAGACGCTGTTCGGCCACTTTTTCCAGAAGTGCCTCATTCGCCGCCTGCATCTTTGTCAACTCCGCGTCCAAAGCCACGACCTGGGAACTCCGGTCCTGCGCCTCCACCAGCGCCCGCTCCCGCTCCGCCAAAGTGCGCCGCCGGGTATCCAGCAGGTTTTCCTCGGCCGACAAGCCATTCCTGGCCCTCGATAAATCCTTGGCGGATGCCTCTCTCTCGATCGCAAAAATCACCACGCCCCCGAAGGCCGCGATAACCATAGCCACCGTGCTCCATGCTGCGGTTTTCATTTCCATATAATTGTAAAAGAATGGGTTTATGCTCAGGGCTTCGTGTATTTGGCCGAGTAGGCTTCCCGTTCACGACCCAGCTTTCCAATGGCCTCCGTCAGGCCGGCACCGATTTCCGTCAGGCGCTTTTGTTCCTCCATCAACTCCGAGCGCCTCAATTCCAGATTCGCCAAAACCTTCGGCCCCGTTTCCCCCTCGCCCCCCAGATTCCGGATCTTTGCCTGAACCAGGGAAGCCTCCCCCGCGAGTTGATCCGCCTCTTTGTGCAATTGCTCGGCTTTATCGTTCAACGACTTGGCCTGCAACATGTTATCCTTGGTGTTACAGGAAACCGGAAGCAGCATGAAACAGGGCAATAAAAGCGCCGGAACCACGGCGGGACGGGGAAAATTCATGGATAGTCATCGTTGATAGACAGCCTGTGGCTGAATGCAACACAGGATGTTAAAAATTGTTGAAAAACGATGGTTGATCCCCGCCTCCCATCAAAAAATAAATGGCCAGGCCTGGGCCCTGGCAGCAACCGGCCCCGTCGCTGCATCTCCTGACCCGGCCGCCGTAAAACCGCCGCACGGTCAACGCGACCATCTGGTCCTGACAAAGCACACACCCGCCAAAACCCTGGTCCCGCATCCGCCCCCCTGCCCGCTTTTTGCCCGCGCTCTCCGGCCCATGCCATGGTCCGCCCCCGCTTACAATCCGGCGGCGTTCCTGGCAGCCGCCGTCAATCCCTTGACCACCAACTGGTGGGAATGGAGCACCAGCTCCCGCACCAGAGCCGCCGGCAGTGAACCGTCCAAAATCACCGTGTTCCAGTGCTTTTTATTCATATGATACCCGGGCCGCACCGCCGGATATTCCCCCCGCAGTTCCTCCGCCCGCGCCGGATCGCACTTCAAATTCACACGCGGCGGAAACTCGTCCGGGCTCATCAACGCGAAACATTTTCCCCCCACCTTGAATACCAAAGTATCCGGTCCAAAAGGCGTCGTCTCCTCCACCCCTTTCAATCCAAGGCAAAGTTCACAAAGAGAAGCTAGATCCATCTCCGATTCTCCCTTTTCGCCCCGTCCTCCGCAACCCCAATCCCCTCTCCCCTCCGCCAATCCACAGCCATCCCGGGCATTCCTCCATCTCCCCTCTTCCCACCGTCCGCCCCCATCTCTTCCCTTCCGCCACCACTGTCCCTTAAGTCCTTTTCGTCCTTTCCGTCCCTTTAGTCCCTTTTCCTCCCTCCCCCCAGCAAAAAAAATCCCCCCGGCGAGCCAAAGCCCGCCGGGGGGAAATTTCCGGAAATATGGTGGAGGCGACGGGAATTGAACCCGTGTCCTAATGCCTTTTAACGTAAGTTTCTACATGCTTAGCCGGTGATTTAAGTTAAGAACCTGACCTTCCGCCGGCGGAATGACCTGTCCCGATCCTCCTGTAAATCTCGCCTTGGCCCCGGTGGCCCGGGCTTTTGGCCAGCCTGATAAGTTGCACCCTCCACCGTATCAGACATTCGGCAGAGGATGTCACCGTCAATTAAGCGGCGAGTGCGAGCTCGTTAGAGTTAGCGTTTGTTTGTTTTGATCCGAATTGTTAACGGGGCCAACGAATCATCCCCGGCATGCTGCCAACGCCTCCAGTCACTAGTCGAAACCGGTGCGCCCCCAGCAACTTCATCCTACATCCCCAACACGGAAAAGCAAGCCATCATTCACCTTTCGAAAATTCATTTACACCCCCCCCCTTCCTCAAAAAATAAAACTTGCCGGCAGACCGCCGCTACAAATTTCCCATTTTGAATTCCCATGATTCCCGCCTATGACACCCGCGTGATGCGACTTTCCAAACGGGCCGAATACGCCCTCCGTGCCCTGACCGCCATGGCCCGCCGGCCTCCTCAAACCGTTTCCCAAATCGAGGAACTTTCGGCCGCCGAAGGTTTGCCCCCGAAAGTCCTTGAGCAAATCCTCCTC
>JAQGPD010000308.1 GCA_028293305.1 Verrucomicrobiales bacterium
CTTGGCGGGCTCTCCGGCAGGCACGGTAATGACCACAGGATCAAAGCCTTCCGCCCGCAGCGCCGCCTCCACCGCAGCGGCGTAAAGAGGGCCCACTTTTGAATCCGTGACCAGCGCGCAGGCTTTCGCGTCGGGGAAAATTTCCCTCGCTTCGCGCCCGACCGAGGCGAGGAGGCCGGGGGCGATTTTCACAACATATGGCGCATGGGGCAGGGAAACGGGGACGGTCAGCATACTGCGGCATTCACCGGCGAGCGGGGCTCCCGCACAAGACGGAAAGTAGGTTGAGCGATGATAAAAATTGAAACAAATTGGACGAGGGCCACCGCTGATTTGGCGTTAAGATGCAGGTATGAACCCCCCAACCATGAATACCACTACTGAAGAACCCGTTCAACCCGCCGGATGGAAGCATTGGTTTGCCACCCATGGATCACGCCTGCTGCTTTTCGCCCGTCAGCAAACCCGCACTTCCGAGGACGCCGAAGACGTTTTGCAGGAAGCCATGCTCCGCCTTTGGAGAAGCGGTATGATCGAAATGAACGAGGACGGCCTCACCGAGCCAAGCCTCGCCGCCGCCTTCACCCACATCCGCCGCTCGGCCATCGACCAGGCCCGGAAAAATATCCGCCGGGCCAACCGTGAGGCCAAAGCGCTGGACTCCGACGAAGACGGATCCATTGTCTGGTTCAAGGACACCCTTGAGGAAGATGAACGCTCCGCCCAGATCGAAAAAGCAATTCAGGGTCTTCCCGACTATTATAAAGAGGTCATCATTCTCAAGATCTGGGGTGAACTGACCTTCGAGCAAATCGCCGAAACCCTTGATATCCCGATGAATACGGCAGCCAGCCGCTATCGTTACGCCCTTGAAAAACTGCGCCGCACCCTGACACCCGCCAAATTGTCATGAACGACCAGCCGAACGACCCATTCTATTCCGACGACCCCATGGACACCAAGCTCTTACAACTGGAGCGGGAACTCTTTTCCCTCACTCCCGCGGAGGCACCCCGCAGCTTGGTTTGCCGGTTGGACCGCCACTTGACCGCGCCCACGCAGGTGGGCCGGTCCGTGGTCCCGGCCGCCCGCTCCACGCCGCCGAATGTGACGGTCTTCCAATGGCGCCGCATCGTGGTCCCCGCCGCCGCCGCCGTGGTGGTGGTTTCCGTTCTGAACCGGATGGACGGCACGCCTTCCTCCATGGCTCAAACCGCATCCGCCGCCGGCCTCCGTGCCCCGGCCTCCGGTCAACCCGCCCCGGCCGTCTCCCAAGTCCAAAATTCGGGCTACGTTCTGCGCGCCGAGCCGGTCTATTTTTCTCCCGGAGTCTGGGATTCTGTCCGCCATCAATACTGGGTTCAGCCCGGAACGCCTGCTGCTTCCCAGCCTATGAACGTTCCGCGCCGCCAGTCCCTGGTGCCCGTCAGCTTTCATTGAAAAAACCGGAAAATCAGCGCCAGTAAGCTGAACCAAGGCAGAACCACACCCGCCTCGCCCGCTTCATCCGGCCAGCGATGAGGGTGCTCCGCCTAATCCCTCCGCGTTTTCCGGCCTTCTTTGAGAGTAGAGTTACACGTCCACGCCCACGTTTTATGCCCTCCCCTTACACCTTACCACTCCGATTCATGGCAGGGTGCATTTGCCTGACGGCAGGGTTTCCGGCCATCCCACCCGCCCACGCGGATCCGCTCCCGCCCTCCGCTCCGTCGGCGCCGGCCTCCCCATTGGAGAAATCTTCCGGGCAATCGTCCCCGGGCGAGCCCGCTCCTGCGGATGCGCCGTCCACGCCTTCAACTGACAAAGTGGCCTCCCCCGGCACGAAAACCCCGGATTTGTCCGAAGGCCTCGTCCGCCCTGCCCTGCCCGACCGGGGTTATCTCGGTGTCACCCTGACGGAAATCTGTCCGGAGGTCCGCGCTCAAACCACCCTGCGCGAAGGCGAAGGCCTCATGATAGGCCGGGTCGCGCCGGACAGCCCTGCTTCTCAACTGGGTCTCCATCATTTCGATATCCTCACGCGCTTCAATGACCAATGGCTGATGTCGCCCGCGCAGTTCGTCACTTTAGTGGAAAACGCCGGTCCCGATGCGGAGGTGGAACTCACTTTTCTCCGACGCGGCGGTGAAATAAAATCCAAAGTCAAACTCGGCCGGGCGCCCGCCCACCCCATCGCGGAAGCCACGGTCGCCCCGCCGGTTGAGGAAATGTTGACCGCCGTCATCCGGACTCTGCGCGACAACCCCGCCGTCCTGGAATCCGTCCATCGTGCCTTGCACGGACTGCCCCCCGGCCCCGGCGAAACCGAATTTGATTCCATCGCCACCGCGCTGAAACGCGGAGCCCGCCTCACCCTGCGCGACGAATCCGGCGAGGTGGAACTCACCCAACTAGGGGATGTCCAACAGATCCGGGCTTGGGATTCGGATGGTAAATTGATTTTCCAAGGTCCCTGTGAAACCCCGGACCAGCTCGCCGCTCTCCCGGAAGGCCTGAGACCCCGCGTGGAACGCCTCCAACAGGAATGCAAAAAATCCATCCACAGCCCTGGCGCGGCCGCTCCTGACAAATCCCAGGCGGTAAACAAACCTGGCAATCAGTAGGTTTTCAGGATCGCATTCCCGGAAGCAATTTCCGCCTGCATGGTGCCTGAAAATGCGGTGCACTAACCAGAATCCGGAATCTCATTTCGGGCCACCCTTTCGACTTCTCGTGAGGAGGACCGTGCAAATAGAGACGGCCATCGCAAGGATGCCCGTGACCAGCATTGGCTTGCTGTGCAGCGGCATCACCCCTAACAAAGCACCCAGCGCGACAAACGAAAGCGCCCAGATGTCCCCAAGTCTCCGGAAAAGCAGAGGCGCGCCGTGCCAAATAATCCTGAAGCACCTAACAACGATCCACAAGGCGGCCAGGCAGTAACCAACCTCGACGAACTTGAGGAATAGCATGGTTTTGCCTGGCAACCCGCCGGCGGCGGCTGGTTAGGACACATCAAACCCCGGCCGGCATCAGCGCCCGCGTGTCCTTGAGACCGAGGCTGGCGTAGATTTCGCGCGTGGCGCTGGATTGATTCAGCGTGTAAAAATGGATGCCGGAAACGTTGTTATTCAGAAGATCGGCGCACTGCTCGGTGGCATAGTGCAGGCCCACGCGGCGGATGGCCTCGGGGTCGGAACCCGCGCGTTGCAGGGCTTTCAGCAGACGGGCGGGGAAGACGGATCCTCCTGACAAATCCGCCATGCGCTTCATCCCGTTGGTGGTGGTGATGGGCATGATGCCGGCGATGATCGGCACGTGGATGCCCGCCAACGCGCAGCGCTCGCGGAAGTCGTAGAAGTCGTGATTGTCGAAGAAAAGTTGCGTGCAGATGTAGTCGGCGCCGGCGTCCACCTTCGCTTTGAGATGATCCATTTCCACCAGCCGGTTCGGGGTCAGGGGGTGGCCCTCCGGGAAGCCGGCCACGCCAATGCCGAACCCGCGTTTGTCAGGATGGGCTCCGGTGTCATTGAAGCGTTTGATGAATGCCACCAGATCGGACGCGTATTTGAAGGCGTCTTTGGAGCGGTCATAACCTTCCAGATTTCCGGGGGGATCGCCGCGCAGCGCCAGAATATTGCTGACGCCCGCCGCCGCATAACGCTCCAGGATTCCCGCGATTTCCCCCTCCTGATGGCACACGCAGGTGAGATGCGGAATCGGGTCCAGGGCGGTGGTTTGTTTCAAACGCACCACCAAATCATGCGTCATTTCCCGCGTGCCGCCGCCCGCGCCGTAGGTGACGCTGACAAAGTTCGGTTGATAGGGCTCCAGCTGCGCGATGGTCTCATACAGCCGCTCCACGGCCTCCGAAGTTTTCGGCGGAAAAAACTCAAAGGACAGCGTGGTGGGCGTGGCGGACAGGATATCGGAAATGTGCATGGGCGGAGGGACCTTTTGAAAAATCCGATGCACCCTGCATGCCAAATCCCAGTTTCTCAATTGCGAATCCAGCCTTGGCAAACCCCCTCTGCCCCGCCCCGGCCGGGCCCGCACAACGCAGGGCCAGGCCGCCTAGAGCATGTTGATAATGACGTAGCCAGCGGCCGACCCCGGAGGGGTTGAATCTTTATAGCCATAGTCACCCGTTAAATTTCAGCTCGGGAGGAGCGACATCTGGCTTCCTCGGGAAAGAATATGCCGCTCCTCCGGCGCTCGATCCTTTTTCGCATGTCGGTGGCTATAAAGATTCCGGCCCTCCGGGCCTGATGTTGCAGAGGCCTGGCGGCTACGGCACTATTTTAACTGCTCACGGTGCTGTTGACTTTGAAACCGTTACGAAGCTCAGCCCGCGACCGCCCCCGGAGGACCGGTCTTCAGGTAGATTGCCAAAGCTTCCGGAAATTCATTTCTCCGACCCGGCGGCGCAGGCCCCTGATCGGAAATTTTCCGTCAGGGTTTGGTGGAGAGGAATTTCAGCAGCTCGATCGCTTCGCGCTCCGGCATGGCGTCCAGCAGGCCGGGTGGCATGAGGCTTTGCGCTAGCTTTTCGCGGCTCTTGATCTCCGATTTCGGAACGGTCAGGGTCTCGGTGATGGTGCGCAGGGTCACGGCGGTGTCGGTGTCTTTCTCCACCGCTCCCGCGATCACATTCCCGTCATTTTTGGTGACGATGGTGAGTTGGAAGTCATCACCGATCACCGCGTTGGGGTCCGCAATATTTTCCAGGAAATAGTCGAGTCCATTGCCCCAGGTGCCGCCGAGGTCCGGTCCGATTTTCGCGGTGCCGTCGCTGTAGGCGTGGCAGGTGGCGCAGGTTTTGGCGAAGACTTCCTTGCCCTTCGCAGCATCGAAGGCCCAGAGCGGAGCCTCACTGTAGAGCTTCTTGAATTTGGCGATGGTCTCCTTGGATCCGGCGGCGGAGGCGTTGAACTTGCCCCAGGATTTTTCGAGGAGCGCATTGAGGTCATCGCTGCCGAGTTGGCGCATCTGGCGGAGGTGGAGGGACGTCAGGTTTTTCTTGTCGAAGCCGCCATCCGCCATGGCTTTGGCCAGGACCAGCGCCAGGGATTTGCGGGAGGTTAGGGCCGCCAGGGCCGCGCTGCGGTCGGCGGGGGAGAAGGTCACATAACGACTCATCAGCGCGGTGGCCACGGCGGGGTCATCACTGCGGCCCATCAGCGGAATCACGGCGGAGCGGAACTGCGGAATGTCCACGAGACTGGCAAAAACAGGCAGCGCCTCCGGATCGCCGGTGCGTTTCAGCAGGGTGAAGGCGGAGCGGCGTTCGGCCATGGAGGCGGCGGGATTTGCCAGGACGGCGCGCATTTTACCCAGGACACTGCGGTCGCCGAAGAGCGCGGAAAGTTCATCCAGCGCGGCGGCCACGGCTTGTCCGGGGGCGGTCCCGACGGCGGTGGTTAGGACGTTCACCTGGGCGGGCGCGGGCAGATTGGTTTCCTCACGCAAACCGAAAGCCATGAGGCGCACCACGCGCCCGGCCTGGTCGGGCGGAAGTTTCGTCAGGGACGCGGTCAGGGCATCGCGGCCTTCCGGCTTCAGGCTCGCGGCCCAGCGGATGCTGTCGGCCAACTCCGGCAGCGGCGTGGCGGCGGCGAGCGCCAGGCTTCTGTTCCAATCCACGGAAACCACGCTGGAAAGTCCGAACCATAACACTTTCGGAAGGAATCGGTCGCCGGCGTCCTCGGTGTGCAGCGCGAGCGCGGAACCGACGTCCCAGCGTTGCGCGTCCGGGATTTCCGGCAGGGCGCTGGCCAAAGCGAGACGCACCATCGCGGACGGATCCTCCTTCGCCATGCGGCTGAGCAGCGCGGGTTCCAAAAGTGCGGCGCTGCCCCGGGGCGTGCCCAGTTGCACGGCCCAGGAACGCACCTGCTCCGCGGGATGCGCGGCGGCGGCGGTCACCAGGGAAGATGTCAGAGCGTTGCATTGGGAAAGCGCCCACAGCCCGCGCAGGGCGAGGGTCGGCGTGCTGCTTTTCGCGAATTCCGTCAGGATGGAAATGGCCTCGGGCTTGACTCCGCCAGCGGCGGCGCGCTCCATGAGCAGACGGCGCGCATGGCGGCGGTGCCAGACATCCGGATGGCTTTGCAGCTTGGCCAATTCCACATCGCTGTAGGTCGCGAGGTCCACCTTCACCGGCTTGAAAGTCTCCGCCCAGGACAGGCGGTAAATCCGGCCGTTGGTGCGGTCCCACTTTTCCTCGATGGGCGTGTGGCAATGTTGCTGGTCCACCCAGTCGATGGTGTAAACCGCCCCATCCGGACCGCTTTGAAGATCGACCGCCATGTAGCGCGGATCCGGAGTATAGGCGAGGTCGGCGCCGGCATGCATGGTTTCATAACCGGAACCTTTTCTAACATTCACCTGATGATTCATCTGGTGACCGTGGAGATTGTGGGTGAAAAGATGACCTTGATAGGCGGCGGGCCAGTTGTCGCCCTGATAGATCATGGTGCCCACATGGGAATGCCCGCCAAAAACGGCGGTGCTGCCAGGTTTTCCGGCTCCGCCCTCCCCGCTGTCGTAGAGCGCGGCGGCGGGCAGATAATTTTTCAACTCAGGCGCGAAGTCCGGTCCTTCATTCGAAATGAATGGTTCATAGCCGGCATTCGCCTGGTTCCAATAATGTCCATTCCGGATGACATAGGTGGTGCCGCCGCCGCCGAAGAAACTACGGCAATGCGTCATGAAAAGGTGGCCGTATTCATTATAATCGAGCCCCCACTGATTGCTCCCGCCATTGGCGAACAGCTCAAAAGCGCCCGTGACTGGATGCAGCCTCCACACCCCGGCGCGCACGCGCTGACGCTGTTCCTTGGGTGTGCCCGGCTTGCCGACGAGCGAGTAGGTGAAGACACCGTGGCAGCCGTAGAGCCATCCGTCCGGCCCCCAGGAAAAACTGTTAAGGGTCTCATGCGTGTCCTGGTAGCCCCAGCCATCCAGAAGCACGGTGGGGGGTCCGTCCGCTTTGTCATCGCCGTTTTTATCCGCGAAGAATAACAACTCCGGCGCGGCTCCGACAAACACGCCGCCAAACCCGACTTCGATGCCGCTGGCAAGATTGATGCCCTCGGCAAAAACAGTGCGCGATTCAAAAACCCCATCGCCATCCTTGTCCGCGAAAATCAAAATCCTATCTTTTCCTTTGCCTTCCGGTTGCTTGTTAGGGTAACTGTATCCCTCCAGCACCCAGAGCCGGCCTTTTTCATCGATGCAGAAGCCGATGGGTTGTTTGACGTCCGGTTCCGCAGCGATGAGTTCGGCCTGGAAACCCTGGGTCAATTTCATGTTGGCCACGGTCTGCTGCGCTTCGGCATTGGCGACGGCGGTGGGCTTGGCGGGGTTGTCGCGCAGGTGCCAGAGCACGGGGCTCGTGTTTTGGCGGCCCATGGGCGAGGCCAGTTCCACGGGCGGCTCGGTGTGGAAAACGAAGTCATCGAAATTGAGGTGATCCCAAGGCTCCACGGAACGGTCGATCAGGCGGAGGAAGACTTTTTTGTTAAGCAAGGGGCGCATGTCCACGATTTCCCGATGCATGTTTTCCTCGGCTCGGCCGCCGGCGGTGTGGAAGACTTTGTTATTTTCCGCATCCACGATTTCCACGCGGACCGCCGCAACTTCGCTGCTGCCGCCCACCAGGAAACTCGCCCAGGGTTGGGTGACTTTAAAAGCCGCGGAGGTCAACTTGCCGGTGCCCGCATCCGTGTGGGCGGGCTCGTAGCCGCCGATCCAAAACTCTCCGGCGTGAAGGCTGTTCTGGCCGGGTTTGCGCGTGGTGACAGTGTCGCCTTTGATAGGCTGGCCCTCCCAGGCATTGCCCTCGGAGGTCCAATCCTTCAGCGTGCCGGTTTCAAAATTCAGGTTCAGCGGCGCGCCATCATCGCCGACCGCTTGAATGGCGGCGGGGCCGGTTTTGGCCTGCGCGGCGGCGAGGGCGGGCGGCAATGGCGTTTTTCCCAGATCGGTCAGGCGGATGTTTTTGAACTGCACCTTCGACGGACCGGGGCCGGCGTGAAGTTGGAAAGCGAGCTTCCCGCTCCACTCCGCGGCCTTGGTTTCATGATCGTCCAAGGCCCCGAAAAACACGTTATTCACCCAGACTTCCACGTGCGAACCCACGGCCTTGATCCGATAGCGGTTCCAGTCGCCGGGTTTTGGAACGGATTTGAAAGTCGCCGCCTCCGCGAATGGATCCGCCCAGCGGCGACCATCCGGCGCGATGGAAACGCGGGTCCCGCGCTCCATGACGAGGGCGCGGCCATGCTCATCATAGATCCGCCCCAACCATTCATTTCCTTCATCAAGATCGCATTGCAGCCCGCTGGCCCGACCCTGCGCGTCGCTGGTGGAACGGATTTGTATGCCGCTGTTCGCCGCCGGTCCGCCGGTGATGCGGTAGTCGGCTTCCAGTTCAAAGTCGTTCAATTCTCCCGACCAATAGATCCATTGGTTCTCCGCCATGGATTCCCCGGCCTTGATCTCCCCGGTGATCGCGCCCTCCTCCACCCGCCATCGCTCGGGGGATCCGGTCCATCCCTGCAGGCTGGTGCCATTGAAAAGAGCCACCGGCTCCGCCGCGGAGCAAAATGGGAGCGCGGCGAACAGCAGGGCGAGCGTGGCGGGAACGGCGGATTTTAAAGAGTGCATCTGATAAAAAAACGGTGCGTGGGGGCCGGATGGGAAACGGGCCGTGCATGCCGGAAAATCCGGAGCGGAAGCGGACCCGTTCGGTAAGCGGAATGAGGTCCCCTTTTTTCAAGGGACTGCGACAATAGGTCAAGACTTTCCAGCCTCCGGCGCGATTTCCCTTCCCGGCTGTTCAGCTACTTGCGATCCGCGGGATCAGCTTCAGGGCTTGATCCCCGGAGGGCCGAAACCCCGGTCCACCGCGTCCAGCACCAGCACCCAATCCAGCGCTTCCCCCGGCTCCGGCGGGGTGAAAACCTGGGAACCGGTGGTCGGGAAAATGCCGATTTCCGCCGCACCGCCGTTCCTCGGATTGAACCACCACGCGCGTGCCTGGGCGCCGGTGATTTTTTCCAAACGCACCCGGAAACTCCGACCCGCCGGCACATAGACCATGGCGCATCCCCCATCCGCCGCCCGCGTGCCCGCGAAAAAATACCGGCCCGCCCCGGGGACGCTGGTGACGGCTTTCTCCGGCTCGATCAATCCCTGGTCCGGCACAAACGTTTGCCACGGCCGCGACTCCATCAGCCAGCGCCCGTATTGCATCTGGCCCGCGCCCGGTTGGTCGATGGCCTGATACCAATGCATCAGCGGATTGTTGATAGGAGCATGTTTTTCCGCCGCCATCTGCCACACGGCGTGGTTTCCGTAGGTGTGCCCGCAGGCTCCGCTGAACATATCCCAATACAATGGCCGCCGGATATCCGAGGCAATGGAGTGGCCGAAAGCCCCGGCATTGAAGTTGATAGGATGATCCTCATACAAGGGCTCCGCGTCCAGAACCGGTTTGATAGGAGTGCGGTCGTAGTCCTGTTTGGTTTGAAAATAACCCCGGAGCTGCGGCACGGTCTCAGTGTAGGAAACGACGTGGCCGTTTTGCCGCATATTGAAGTCCAGCCAATCCGCCTCCTGAAACCACTGCGAGGAGCCAGCCCCGCCCGGGGGATGAAACGTCTTCAAATGCCGCCCCTCGTCCCCGCGGCCCAGTCCCTTCGCCATGGCTTGAATCACAGCACGTTGCGCATCCGTATCCACCGGACGGTCGCCGCCCAGCACCCAGATGATCGCGGCGTCCTTGTATCGTTTTCCGAGCCACTCGCCGTAGGTCTCCGCGTTTTCCGGGGTGAATATGGCGGAGCCGTTCCTATCAAACCATTTGTCGCCCCACGTCGGCAGGAAAGCGATAGTGAGCCCCATCCGGTTTGCTTCCGTGACAATAAAATCGACATGATCCCAATAGTCATTTTCCGCACCCTCCACCACGGCGGGCCGCGTGGGATCCAGTTCCGTCAGCGGAAGATGGCCATAGGCATTGGGGTCCTTCAGCCCATCCAATTCCGCCAAGGCCACGGCCTGGATGACCGTATAGCCTTTTTCCGCCCGGTTTTTCAAATAGCGGACCGCCTCCTCGCGGTTCAGGCGGTGGAACAATTCCCAAGCCGTGTCTCCGAGATAGAAGAAGGGTTCGTTTTTATCCGTCACCAGAAACCGGTGATCGGCGCTGACTTTTAAAATCGTCGGGGCCGGGGCGGGAGTCGGGGTCGGGGCCGAGGCGGGGGCGGTGGTCCGAGGCGAAGTCGTGCCGGGAGTGCCCGCCGCGGTGACTCCCGGGGTTGAATGGATGGGATTGGCCAAACAAAACGACGCCGTCAGGGGAAGCAGTGACAGCAGTGATAGCAGCGACAGCTGGGCGGGGAAACGGGGGGAGCGGTTCATGATAGGATGGAGCAGGAAATCCGGTGTGCTGGAAAACAGCAGGGTCGGGCGCGCGGAGGGTGAGTTTTCAAATAAGCTTCGGCACGCCCGGGCCTGTCATCGGGCTTGGCTCGGAAATATTCTTCGGGACGAGATTCCCCACGGCGGCACGCGGTGGATCCGTGGCACGCCGAAGAGTTCGCGGCACGCCTTGGACTGCTTTGACTTGTCAAAGCTTTCCCCGGCGAAGCTTGCTGAGGTGGATCTTATTAGCAGGCAAAAGCCGGGGATTTGAGTTAAATCAGCTCAGCAAGCTTCGCACGGGAAAGCTTTGACAAGTCAAAGCACTCCACGGGCCTTTCGGCCTTTTGGCTTCGCGGCTTCGCCGTCTTTTTTCCTCGCCACCTCGCCACCTCGCCACCTCGCCACCTCGCCGCCTTTTTGCGCCGCCGC
>JAQGPD010000323.1 GCA_028293305.1 Verrucomicrobiales bacterium
AAAGTCGGCAAGGACGGCACCATCACCGTTGAAGAAGCCAAGAGCATCGAAACCACCCTCGACGTCGTCGAAGGCATGCAGTTCGACAAAGGCTACCTCAGCCCTTACTTCGTCACCGATGCCGAAGCGATGACCGCCACCCTGGACAACGCTTACATCCTCATCAACGAGAAGAAAGTCAGCAACCTGAAGGACATGCTGCCCCTCCTCGAGAAGGTCGCCAAATCCGGCAAGCCTTTGCTCATCATCGCTGAAGACATCGAAGGTGAAGCCCTCGCCACCCTCGTGGTGAACAAGCTCCGCGGCACCTTGAACACCGTGGCCGTCAAGGCTCCTGGCTTCGGCGACCGCCGTAAAGCCATCCTCGAAGACATCGCCATCCTCACCGGTGGCCGCGTCATCACCGAAGACCTCGGCATCAAACTTGAAAACGTAGAGCTCAATGACCTCGGCCGCGCCAAGCGCCTCGTCATTGAAAAGGAGAACACCGTGATCGTGGAAGGTGCCGGCAAGAAGGAAGCCATCCAAGGCCGCGTCAGCCAGATCAAGCGCCAGATCGACGAAACCACCTCCGACTACGACCGCGAGAAGCTCCAGGAGCGCCTCGCCAAGCTCGCCGGCGGTGTCGCCGTCATCCACGTGGGTGCCGCGACCGAAACCGAAATGAAGGAGAAGAAAATGCGCGTCGAAGACGCCCTCCACGCGACCCGTGCGGCCGTTGAAGAAGGCATCGTTCCTGGCGGCGGCACTGCTCTCCTCCGTGCGCAGAAAGCCCTCGACGGCTTGAAGCTCAAAGGTGACGAAGCCACCGGCGCCGACATCGTCCGCCGCGCCATCGAAGCTCCCCTCCGCACCCTGGCCGCCAACGCCGGTGTGGAAGGCGCGCTCATCGTCGAGCACGTCAAGAACGCCAAAGGCGGCGAAGGCTACAACGTTGCCACCGGCAAGTTCGAAGACCTCATCGCCTCCGGTGTGGTCGATCCTACCAAGGTCACCCGCAGCGCCCTCCAGAACGCCGCGTCCATCTCCGGCCTCCTCCTCACCACGGAATGCCTCATCACTGAGCTCCCCGAGAAGAAGGAAGCCGCCGGTGCCGGCCACGGCCACGACCACGGCGGCATGGACGGCATGATGTAATCCGGACCGCGACTTTGTAAGTCGCCCCGGAGCATCGGCAGTTCCCAGGAACCAGCCAGCCCCCTCAAGCAGCAACCCAGCCGCCCGGCCCGCAAGGACCGGGCGGCTTTTTGTTGTGCAAAAACCCCACTTCCTTTGCCCGCCCCCGCATCCCCTTCTCGGCTCCAAATATAACCCCACAACAGTCCAAACGACCCCGAGCCGCAAGGCACCAAAACGTTCCACCTAAGAAACCATCTTTACGCCATTGAGCAATTACAACGCACACGCCGGTCCTACGCCAAAGGCCTTACGGACGTTAGCCTGGGATTACCGACGTCAGGAGGCTACCCCAGGTCCCACACCCAACAATTTTGAACCACAACGTGGTTCCGAATCGAAACGCACCTCACCTCCCCTCCCACCGGCCCAATCATACCTCTCACGTCACCCGGCGCTCCACTACAAAAACCTCACACCCGCAAAAACAACCGCCGCCCATACATCCACCTTAAAATCCCCCACAAAATCAAAAGCACCGCCGCGCCCCGCAGCATGGGCGCGAGTTCCGGCCCCAGCACCGCGAACGGGCCCTGACCGAAATGGGTCACCAGCGCTGTTTCGAAAAACTCCGCGACGGTGTGCACCAGCACATACATCGCAATCGAGTTCATGCCAATGACCACCAGCGGAAACAAGGGCCGCCGGATGCCTCCCAGGTCCGCCACCAAATAAAACCCGGCCATCAGCAGAAAACACCACCCGCCGCTGAAAAGGGTCCACGACGGCGTCCAGATTTTCTTCACCGAGGGACCCCATCCTGACACATCCCAGCCATAGCCCAACCCCAGCGACACCACCCCCGCCAGGACCAAAATCCCAAAAACCTTCCACGATCCCCCCCGCGCCAAACCCGGCCCATCCACCATCGGCGCCCCTCGCCTCATCCCGCCACTTTTCACGCCCGAATTCTCCGGCACCTCCAAGGCACACGAAAAAACAGCCGGATCCACTGCCGCTTCTTTCCGGAAAACCAACTCCTCCTCTCCGCCCGTCCCCGCCAGCTCATATTCCCTGACCAGCGGCGCGTCCGCCGCCACCGAAGTCCTATCAGTCCTATCAGTCCAATTTGTCCTATCACTCCTCTCAGACCTATCTGCCCCATCCACTTTCGCCGCAGCTGCGAAGCTGGCATCCGCCTCCCCCATCGGACCGTTCACCTCCGGCACCACCAATGATCCCCCCACCGTCGCCAACCGTGCCGCCGCCGGCCGGCCTCCGGATAAAATCCACCGCCCCGCGCAAAGTCCCAGAATCATCGTCCCCAACGTGGGAATAAAACTCAACGTCGAATACCCCCCGCCATTTCCCATGAACGGCTCCGACCTCGGGAACAAATTCATAAACCACCGATCAAAAGCCCAGGCGGCATTGCTGTTGATATTCCAATGCGCCGCAAATCCGCTAAAGTGATGCCCCCAATTTTCCGGCACGCCGTAAAGTTGATAGTCAAATCCCGGTCCCGGCAGCGGCCACAGCGCGAACAAGGCCCAATATCCTGCCAAAATAGTCCCCAGCGAAATCCAAACCGTCCGCCACCGCGCCATCCCCAGCGCGAACAAAATCGGATAGCCCAGCCCGATCTGCGACAGCGTGTCCTCGAAAGTCCAGTTCGTCCGCTCCGATCCAATACTCCGCAAAAACACCCCCAGCAGCACCAAAATCAGCCCCCGCACACAGGCATGCGCCCATAACCGCCCCCGGGACGCCCCCTGCACCCGCCGCCCCGCCAGCGAAAACGGCAGCGCCACCCCCACCATGAAACTGAACGACGGCTGGATCAAATCATGCAACGTGCACCCCGTCCACTCCACATGCTCCCAGTGCCGACCCAGAACCTGCCAGACCTGACTTCCCGGAAAATGCTCCGCTGTCTCCGGCAACCTTAACAACTCCGCCGCCATCAAAAACATCGCGAACCCCCGGTAGGCATCCAGCGACAACAAACGCCCCGGCCCCGCCGGAGAGGAAGAAACTGCGGCATCATCCATGACCCGGAATTAAACGGCCCCCATCAAAATTTCATCCAACTTTTCGAATTCACGCAGGAAATAGCAGTTTGGCGGCAGGGCTTACGGTGTAAATCATCGCCCGCATGCTGAAAACATTCCTAACGCTTAAACTGCGTGAGCCCTGAGCTTGGCGGATGAAGCGGATTCCATGGTGGACGGAATGTCCACCCTCCCTTGACAGCGGGGACGGCAGGGGCCCTGGCGATTGTTCGCGAAGCACAAGCCATCCGATGTCCCAGCCGCAATATGCCCTAACGGCTGGCGCGGCGGGCAAGGCGTTGATTGTATTGAATACTGCGCCGGAGGTGGCGGATGCGGTTGATCAGGGCTCCATATCGGTTCAGAACTTTCCTCACTTCGGGTTCCGGATTGTCGATTTGGTTGGAAAGATATTGACCCACTTGGAAGGAAAGCTCGTTTTTTTGACTTTCGACCGATCCAATGCGGGCGGAGGTCTCCGCAATGAGTTTGGACCGCCTGCCAATTTCCTGAACAAGGTCGGCGGTGGCCGCTTTATGTTTGTCGCGCAGACCGGCGATTTCGGCATCCAGCCCCTGGACGGTCAATTCCAATTTCTGGACGTCAGCCTCAAGTTGGGCGATGGCATTCAAATCCTTGGAATGCTCCTCCTTCAAGGCACCGAGTGACTGACGGGTGCGCTCGATTTCCGCGGAAAAATCGCCATCGCTTTGCTTTTTCAACACATCAAGCTTGCCTTTGAGGGAGGTGAACCGGCGCCGGGTCTCCGCGTCGCGGTCCTTGATTTCATCCACCTCGTCCATGATCCCGACGGCACGGGCCATCAAATCGGACTTTTTTTTGCGCAGGGCATCGACATCATCCTCGACGGCATCCTCAATAACATAAAGCCGGTCCTGAGCGATTTCATTTTCCGCCGTGAGCTGGGCACTCTTCTCACGGAACTCGTGTTGTTGTTTCTGCAGGTCGGAGAGCTGCCAGAACTCGCCGGAGAGCCTCTCGATGCTGTCGATATGGGGCCAAGCCAGTTTCCCCAATAAATCCTGCGCCTCCGCGAGCAGTTGGGTTTCGCGGGTGACCGCGTTCCAGCGGGCCCGCTCCATGCGCAAACCGAGTTGCCAGGCGAAGCGCCCTATGAAAAATCCGATAGCGTTCATGCTGATGCTGCTGGGGGGAAAAGGCCGGGCACTCGCCGCCGCCGGGCGGCTATTCCCAACGGCAAAAGAGCCCGACTGACAAGCCGTAATTCAGCGCGCCGCCCAAAAACCGGGCAGTCGATGCAAGGAATTGGCATTGAGGTCCTCACGAGAAAAATCGCTTGGCCTTTTCGAAAAACGACTCGGACATCGGCGTGTTTTGATCCCCGCAGGAGTCGGCGAAGGCCTTCAGCTTTTCCTTCTGCTCCGCGTTCAGGTTAGTGGGGATCTCCACCTGGATGGTCACCAGAAGGTCTCCTTTGGTCCCGCGGTTGAGCACCGGCATGCCTTTGCCGCGCAACCGGAACACCGTCCCGGATTGCGTGCCGGCGGGCACCTTCAGGGACGCCTTGCCTTCCATGGTGGGCACCATCAACTCGCCGCCCAAAGTGGCTTTGGAATAACTGACCGGGATCTCACAGAACAAATCGTTGTCCTCTCGCTCGAAAACCTCGTGTTTTTTGATGTGGATGACCACATAAAGGTCACCCGCCGGTCCGCCCCGGAATCCGGCGTCGCCATTCCCGGAGGAACGGAGGCGGCTGCCTTCACCGATGCCGGCGGGGATGCGGAGTTTGATGCGGGTGGACTTTTCCACGCGTCCCTGGCCACGGCAATCGGGGCAGGGATTTGAAATAATCTGACCGGTGCCGGAACAGTCCGGACAGGCTTGCTGCACTTGGAAAAATCCGCGGCTGGCGATGACTTGGCCGACGCCTCCGCAGGTGGGGCAGGTTTTCGAGGACCCGCCTTTGGCCGCTCCGGTGCTGGAGCAGGTCTCGCAGGCGACCGCGCGTTCCAGTTCCACTTGTTTTTCAACGCCTTGCGCGGCTTCCTCGAGGGAAATTTCCAAATCATACCGCAGATCACTGCCCCGGGCCTTGCCGGAACGGGCACCGCCACGGCCGCCGCCGCCGCCGCCTCCGAAGAATTCCTCGAAGATGCTGCCTCCGGCTCCGCCGCCACCTCCGCCCCCGGCACCGCCGAAGACTTCACGGAAAATATCGAAGGGATCGTGGAATCCACCACGTCCCGCTCCGCCCGCACCCGCACCCGCACCGGCGGCGAAGGCTGCATGTCCGTAGCGGTCGTAGGCGGCCTTTTTGTCGGCATCACCCAGAACATCATAAGCCTCACCGAGTTCCTTGAATTTCTCCTCGGCGGCTTTGTCATCGGGATTGCGGTCGGGGTGGTATTTAAGGGCGAGCTGACGATAGGATTTCTTGATCTCGTCGGCGGTGGCTCCCTTGGCGACGCCGAGGACTTCGTAATAATCGCGTTTGCTGGCCATGTGGGAAAAGTGGGGTTAGGCGGAGGGAGCGTCGGTGGCCGGGCCGCTGGAGACGATCACGGAGGCGGGACGCAGAAGACGGTCCCGGAGTTTGTAGCCTTTGCGGGTTTGGGACAGCACGGTGCCTTCCGGAACGGAGGGGCTGGGCTGCTGGGAAACGGCTTCATGCAGGTGGGGATCGAAGGCGGATCCCACGGCCGCGATTTCCTCCACGCCGTTGTCTTTCAGGAAGTCCTGCACTTGCCGCAGGACCATGCTGAGGCCGATGTAGAGGTTCGAGCCTTCGGACTCCGCCTTGGCGGCGGCCATGCCGTAGTCGAAATTGTCCAGGACCGGCAGCAGACTTTCCAGCAGGTTGGCGTTGGCGTATTTGACGGTTTCCTGAAGATCGCGGGCGGTGCGTTTCCGGTAGTTGTCCAGTTCTGCGGCGGCGCGGTGAGCCGCGTCCTTCCATTGTGCGGCTTCCATGAGGGCTTGGTTGAGAGGGTCCGGCGTGGCGTCGGTTCCGGTTTCTGGATCGAGAACGTCGGCTGCGAGGGCGGGATCCTCCGCGTTGGGGTCGGCGGAAAGATGGGGATCGACGGGTGGGTTGGCTTCGCTCATGGGTTGGATCTGAGGGCTTTGCGGTGCTTTTTGGTTTTTGAAAATCAGAAGTGCCCCGGCGGTCGGGGAGCAGGCACCATAACGGTCAAACTCCCGTGCTCAACCTGATTTCTCAGATTGAGGACAGGAGCCTGAATCGTGGTGCCGACCCGGCTTTCCCTCCGCGCGACAGGGGAGGATTCCTGGAGGTTCTCCAGGAGTCCGACCCTGCCAAAGCGGGGCAAAGGAGTGGAAAGGGTCAGTCAATGAGGTTGTCCAGCCGCTGGGCCACTTCCACGTCCGCCTCGGTCACGCCGCCGGCATCGTGGGTGGTGAGCATGAGGACGACCTTGCCGTAACGGATGTCGACATCAGGATGATGTCCTTCATCCTCAGCGACTTCGGCGACTTCGTTCAGGAAATCCACGGCTTCAGTGAAGCCATCGAATTCGATGGAACGGGTGATTTTTTTGCCGTCAATCTCCCACTCGGGGACTTTTTTGAGGAGGCGTTTCAGGTCTTCTTTCGATAGGACGTCCATGATGGGGAAAGGCTTGGGGGATTGGCCGGCGGGGTGGTATGGGACATACGCATGGCCCTGCAGGATTGGCGCGCATTGAAGCCTTGATCCTTGTGTTGTCAAATAATGCTCAAAATATTGTTGCACCCCCGCCCCGCCCCGGCCACTCTGCCGGCCCTTCCACTTTTTTCCAATATCCTCACCTAGCCATGGGACGCCTCTACAATAATATCATTGAAACCGTCGGCCGCACCCCGCTCGTCCGCCTGAATCATATCACCAAGGACGCCGGCGCCACCATCGCCTTGAAGTGCGAATTCTTCAACCCCCTCGGCAGCGTCAAGGACCGTATCGGCATGAGCATGATCGCCGACGCGGAAGCCAAGGGCTTGATCACCAAGGACACCGTGATCGTGGAACCCACCAGTGGCAATACGGGCATCGCTCTCGCTTTCGTGGCCGCCGCGAAGGGTTACAAGCTGATCCTGACCATGCCGGAAACCATGTCGCTGGAGCGCCGCACCCTGCTGGCCATGCTCGGCGCGGAACTGGTGCTGACCCCCGGCCCCAAGGGCATGAAGGGCGCCATCGAAAAAGCCACGGAAATCCTGGAGTCCACTCCCGGAGCCTACATGCCGCAGCAGTTCAACAACCCGGCGAATCCCTCCATCCACGAAAGCACCACGGCCATCGAGCTGTGGGAGGACTCGGACG
>JAQGPD010000330.1 GCA_028293305.1 Verrucomicrobiales bacterium
TTCGGAGCCAAAAAGCTCCCGGAATTCGCCCGCGGCCTCGGCAAGAGCATGGGTGAATTCAAAAAAGCCCGCAACGAATTCGAGCAGGAAATCCACCGTGCCACGATTGAGGACGACAAGAACGACAAAAATAACAAGATCGGCTGAACCGCGCTCCGGTCCGCGTTTCTTCCCTTCCCGGAAAGGCGCGCACGCTTACGTTTCACCGTGATTCGATTTTCACCTCAAAAAGGCGGTCCATGGGCCGCCTTTTTGCATGCCCCAGCACGCATGCCGCGCCGTTTTTTTCCGCTACTCCTTGCCGCCGCCGGGACTTTGCTTATTTCTCCGGTCGGCAGGACTTGGGGTGAAGAGTCACCCGCGCTTCCGCCCCGCCTTCCCGAAACAGACGCGAAGGCCACTCCGGCGGAAAATTCCAGTCCGACTCCGGAAGCACCCTCGGACATTCGCTTCACGACGTGGAATCTGAAAAACTTTCTCTACACCACCACCCCGCCGCCGGAGGGCAGCAGTGAGCATTCCAAGCCGCAGAAGGAACAGGAGGCCGTCATCGCCATTCTCCTGAAAATCCGCCCTGACATTCTGGGCTTGTGCGAGATGGGATCGACCGCGGATTTGGCGAACCTGCAGTCCCGCCTGAAGGCCGGCGGCTTGGATCTGCCGCATTCCGAACACGTCCAGGGCGACGATCCCTCCCGCCATGTCGCCTTGCTCAGCCGCTTCCCGATTCTCAGCCGGCAGCCGGTCACGGATCAGCGCTACCTCTTGGATAACAACGAGTTCCCCGTGCAGCGGGGGTTTTTGGATGTCACCGTGGGCATCTCGTCCGCCTATCAACTCCGCCTGGTCGGCGCGCATTTGAAATCCCGGCGCGATACCCCGGAGGCGGACCAGGCCCTGATGCGGCGCAATGAGGCGCATTTGCTACGGCAGCATCTCGACTCCATTCTGACCGCGGCGCCGACCATCAATCTTCTGATCTACGGCGACTTCAATGACACCCGCGACCAACCGGGCATCAAAGCCGTGAAAGGCCTACGCGGAGGCACCGCCGCCCTGACGGAAATCGCCGCCCAGGACGATTCCGGGGAGCGCTGGACCTATTATTATCCGGAAGCGGACACTTATTCCCGCATCGACTTTCTGCTGGCATCCGCCGCTCTCCTGCCGGAAGTGCGGGAAGCCCAGTCTTTTTTGCACAGCGGAAAGGATTGGAGCAAAGCCAGCGATCACCGCCCTGTCACCACCGTCATTCACCCGGACGACACCCCTGCCCGCCAGACCCGTCCCCGGAAAAAACCCAAAAATCCCGCCCCGCCCGATTCCCCGCCCACCCCGGACCCCGACGCCCCTCCCGTCCCGGATTCCGAGTCCTCCAACTGATTTTCCCCGGCCATGCTCCTTGTTATCGATAACTACGACTCCTTCACCTACAACCTCGTGCAGTATTTCGGAGAGCTGGGCTCCACCTTGCTGGTGAAGCGGAACGACGAGATCACGCTGGAGGAAATCGCCGCGCTGAATCCGGACCGCATCTGCATTTCCCCCGGACCCTGCACCCCGTCGGAAGCCGGCATCAGCAGCGACGTCATCCGGAAATTCTCCCCCAGCAAACCCATCCTCGGCGTCTGCCTCGGCCACCAATGCATGGGCGAAGTCTTCGGCGGCGACGTCGTCCGCGCCGACCGGCTCATGCATGGCAAAACGTCCATGATCCACCACGATGGAAAAGGCGTTTTCAAAAACCTCAGCCAGCCCTTCGAGGCCACGCGCTATCACTCCCTGATCGTGAAACGCGACACCCTGCCTGACAGTCTGATCATCACCGCCGAGACCGCGGAGAAAGAAATCATGGGCCTGCGCCACAAGGAATACCCCCTCCACGGCGTGCAGTTCCACCCGGAGTCCATCCTGACCGTGGAAGGCAAGCACCTCCTGAAAAACTTTTTGGAGCTATAACCGATGGCGCACATTTCGTCCGCGTGTATGAATTAATTCTCCGCGCAACAAATGGCCCAGTCTATTGAGCGCTGGCCTCGAAGGCCTGGCCGCTGTCGGTGAACAGACTGAGCGCTTCGCCGCACAAATAAAGCGAGCCGCATAACAACTTCCGTCCCGGCAAATCCGCCGCGACCGCTTCTGTCAGGGTGCCGCGGCCCACGATCCTTCCCGCCACGCCGGGCACTTTTTCCTGCCAGGTTTTCAACAGCTCCGCCGCCGGAATCGCGCGGGGGGAATCGACGCTGACAAAAACCGCCTCCGACACGATGGGGGCCAGCAGCGTCAGGGACTGGCCGTGGTCCTTGCCATCGACGGCACCGAAAATCAGGGCGGCTTTATCGGTCCCGAATTGTTCCCGCCACGTGGTGACGAGGCGCTCGATGCTGTGGGGATTGTGCGCGCCGTCGATGATCAACCGGCCTCCTGACAAACTTTGGAAACGGGCCGGCCACACCGCATTGGCGAGTCCGGCGCGGATGGCGGGCAATTTTGGCAGGCAATCCGCGGCTTCCAACGCGGCCAGCGCGAGGGCGGCGTTCCATTGCTGGTGGGCTCCGGCGAGGGAAAGCGGTCCATCCGTCCATGGTTCGTCGACAAAATGGATGGTCGTCCCCGCAGCGGCGGCAGCGGCGCGCAGAACGGCTTCGGCATCAGGGTGTTGCGGGGCACTGACCACCGGCACGCCGGGCTTGATGATGCCGGCTTTTTCCCCCGCGATTTCTGTCAGGGTGGAGCCCAGCCATTGCTGGTGATCCATGGCGATAGGGGTCAGCACGCTGACCGCGGGCTTCACGGCGTTGGTGGAATCCAGCCGCCCGCCCATGCCGGTTTCCAGCACCACGATTTCCGCGCCCGCGCGGTCGAACCAATCCAGCGCCAAGGCCAGGGTGAGTTCGAAAAAAGTCGGATGCGGCTGCCATTTTTCCACCACGGTCCGCAGGCTGGTGAGGCTGCGGGCGACTTCCTCCTCCGGGATCATAACACCTCCGGTTTGGATGCGTTCGCGGAATTGGATGAGGTGCGGCGAGGTGAAAAGCGCGGTGCGTTCCGCCCCGGCGCGCAGGACGCTTTCCATGAAGGCGCAGGTGCTGCCCTTGCCGTTGGTGCCGGCCACGTGCAGGAATTTCTGCCCGGTGCCGGGGAGTTGCAGGGCCTTCAGCAGTTTGCGCGTGTTATCCAGCCCGGGCTTGATCCCGAACTGCTGCACACTGTAAAGCCACTCAAGCGCGGGCCCGTATTCCATGGGGGAAAAGGCGCGGGATCAGGCGGCGCCGGTCTGCCGGGCGGGCATGAGATAACTTAAAAATTGCCCCAGGGTGTCGCGCAACTGTTTGCGCGGAACGATGCGGTCAATCAATCCGTGGGTGAGCATGAACTCCGCGGTTTGGAAACCGGGGGGAAGTTTTTGATGGGTGGTTTCCTTGATGACCACGGGACCCGCGAAGCCGATGACGGTGCCGGGCTCGGCGAGGTTGATATCGCCCAAAACCGCGAAGCTCGCGGTGGTGCCGCCGAAAGTCGGATGTGTGAGGACGGAGATAAACGGCAGTCCGGCCTGGTGATGAAGCGCGAGAGCGCCGCTGGTTTTCGCCATTTGCATGAGACTCAAAATCCCCTCATGCATGCGGGCTCCGCCGGACGCGGCGACAATGATGAGGCCGCGTTTTTCACGGGTGGCGGTCTCAATCGCGCGGGTGATTTTTTCCCCCACGACGCTGCCCATGCTGGCGCCTTGGAATCGGAAATCCATCACGCCCAGCGCGACCGGGTATCCATGCAATTTTCCGCGGCCGGTGACCACGGCTTCGTTCATTTCGGTTTTCTTGATGCTGGCCGCGACTTTGTCGGCGTAGCCTTTGAAATCGAGAGGGTTCAGGCTGCGCAGGTTTTCATCCATGGGCTGCCAGGTGCCGCCGTCGATGATGGTGGCGATGCGCGTGTCCGAGTCCATGGGGCTGTGGTGGCCGCACTTCGGGCAGGTCCGCAGGTTTTCCACCAGATCGATTTCATGCAGCATGGCTTTGCAGGACGGGCACTTGTGCCACTGCCCTTCGGGCATGTCGGTCTTCTTCTCGCTGAAGGCACCGAGAGTGAGTTTTTTGAAAAAGGACATAGGTTCCAAATCGGGGGATTGGCCTCAACCTCCCTCCGTTCCGCCCCCGAATCAAGGCGGAGTCTGCCCGGCGGCGGAAACGCAAACAAGGGCCCGCCCCGAAGGACGGACCCTGATTTTTCAGGAATGGAAGGCGGCGGAAAACCACACCGCACTATCCGTTAGCGGCCCCAGCGTCCGCCACCGCGGGAGTAGCCGCGGTCATAATCACAATCCCGGCCGCCGCGGCCACCGCGGTCATAGCCGCCGCCCCGGCGGTAGTCGCCATGACCCCCGCGGTGCTGGGCGACCCAGCGGAAGGTGGGGTGGCCGTGGCAATCCCGCCCGGCGAAGGTGTAAACCCAGAAAGTGGCATTGCCGCAGCGGTCGTAGGTGACCTTGGTGCGGGGACCGCAATAGGGATCGGCGCTGGCGGTGACAGGGGTGAGGACGGCCGTGCCCACAAGGGCGGCGAAGAGCAGGCTGAACAGTTTCATGGCGATGAAGGGAGTGTTGTTATGGTTAAGTATCGGATCCGCCGGGCGGCTTGCTCGCCGCTCATTGTTTCCGTTCCTTCTGACGGCTCCCCGCCTTTCCTATTCAGGAATTTGCGGAAAATTTTTCGTGCCCCATCATCGCCGCCGCCGCTCCCCGCCGATCACCTTACTAGCGGCTAGTTGCGTTTGTGTTTGAGCAGCCAGGAATAGACTTCCGGGTTGTCATAGGTGCGGGTCCAACAGTCGTGGGTGACCCCGGGATAAGGCGTGAAAGTGATATCGCCATTCACCTTTTTCAGCGCCTCGACGAGGTCCACGGTGCGTTGGAAAGGCACGGCTTCATCCTTGTCGCCGTGGAAGGTCCAGATGGGGACTTTCTTGAAATTTTCGACGGAGGCGGGATCGCCTCCGCCACAGATGGGCATGGCGGCGGCCATGAGTTTGGGGTGGTCCTTCAACAAACTCCAAGTCGCGAAACCGCCCATGCTGATGCCGGTGATGTAGACGCGGTCGGGATCGATGGGTTGATTTTTCAGGGTTTGGTCAATGAGGTCCTTCACGGCGACGGTGTCCCACCAGCGGCCGGCGGGGCATTGCGGGGCGATCATGAAAAAGGACTCAAGTTCCGGTTTTTGGCCGGCGAGTCTGGGTGGGCCGTGTTTTTTGAGGAGCTCGAGATTATCCCCGCGTTCTCCGGCGCCGTGGAGGAAAACGAGCAACGGCCACCCGGTGGCGGGTTTGGCGGACTTGGGGAGGTAGGTCCAGTAATTCAACGTGGACTTGCCCTTGGTGTCGTTCGGCACTTCGGCGGAGGCCTTGGTGAGCTTCCCGGGGGACGGGGTTTCGGCGTGGAGCGGGGAGGACATCAGGGCAAAACATCCCAACAGGGAAAAAAAGCAACGGCGTGACATAAGGTGGGCAATGTGAGTGGGGGAGGCGGATTTGGCGAGGTTAAAAAACGCGGTCCCGAGGGACGCGCGGGCGTTGACAGCGGGGCCTGACGCCGTTTTATATGCGGCGCATGACTTTCCGATCCTTCCTCCGCCTTTTGCCGGTGCTCGCCGTGGCCGCGCTTTCCTCCTGCGCCTCGAAACCCCAGGGATTCACCAAGGTCAAAATCTACCGGCTGGACCCGATGGCGCGGATCACGGCGGTGGACCCCAGCATTCCCTTCGAGCAGCAGCACCTGCTTCACGGGGCGGTTTCCAATGAAGACCGCGAAGCCCGGAAGGGAAATTACTACACCTTTTTCTATAAGGTCGATGACCTGAGCCAGCCAGTCACGCTGCGCTTCGAATACCGCCAGTCCGCCACCCGCTCCGCTGTGAAAAAACAGGAAACGGTGATCACGGATCTGAAGCACAACAATGCCACCCGCTTCCAGGTCACGGGCGAACCCTACCTGGCCAACGGTAAAGTGCTCGCCTGGCGCGCCTCGCTGGTGCAGGGCGGCAAGGAGATCGGCTCCACCCAATCGTTCATGTGGCACTGACCGAAGACGCCGGACCGCCCCCGCAGTCCGCGCTCCAGACCGCCGGTTTCCGCGACTACGCGCTCCTGCACGTGGTGGTGTTGGTGTGGGGGCTGACGGCGATTTTGGGAAAACTGATCACGCTGGAACCCGGCGTGCTCACGGCGTGGCGCACGGGATTGGCGGCGGTGACGCTGTATGTTTTTTTGATTTTCCGCCGCGAGGCTTTGCCGCATTGGCGGGCGTCGCTGGTGATGTTGGGGACCGGGCTGCTGATCGGCCTGCATTGGTTTTTGTTTTTTCTGAGCGGTCGCCTCGGAACGGTCAGTGGAAGTCTGGCGGGAGCCTCGACCATGGCGCTCTGGATTGCCTTGCTGGAGCCCGTGATGGTGCGGGGCCGGCGCTGGAGCGGGGCGGAGGCCTTGTTGGCGGCGGGCGTGGCAGCCGGAGTCATGATCATTCAATTCAGCGACCGCGGCCTGCTCACGGGCATACTCGCGGCCGGGGTGGCGTCCGTTTTTTCCATCATCAATGCGCGGCTGGTGCAGCGGCATTCGCCTTTGATGATCACGGCGTTGGAGATGACTTCCGCCTGCGCGCTGTGCGTGGTGGGGTCGGCGGTGTTGGCTGAAAAAGGCGTCCCTCTCAAAATCCTGCCCAGCGCGGCGGACTGGCCCTGGGTGCTGATTTTGGCGCTGCTCTGCACGGTTTTCGCCTACTCGGCCTGCGTGTGGCTCCAGCGGCGGGTCACGCCTTTTTCCATCGGCATGGCCTCGAATCTGGAGCCGGTCTACGGCATGGGACTGGCTCCCTTGGTGTTCGGAGCGGTTGAGCATCAACCTCTCCGCTTTTATGTGGGATCGGCTGTGATTATCGGTTTCGTGATTCTCCACACGGCCCTCACAAACCGCCGCATGGCCAATCCCCCTGCCCTCCAGCCCGCTTCGTCCCCCGCCACCGGCAGTGACGGCGGGTGATGGCGCCGGCGGTTTTGCTATCCTCCCCCGCTTTTCATGAACCCCGTCCCCCCTGAGTTCCCCAGCGGAAATGCCGCCCCGAAGTCGAAGGGCACCCCGCTTTTCATCGCCCGTGGCCTGACAAAAGTGTATGCCAGCGGCGAGACGGAGGTCCATGCGCTGCGGGGCGTGGACCTCGATCTCTACCCTGGCGAACTCGTGGTTTTGCTGGGCGCCTCGGGCTCGGGAAAATCCACCCTATTGAACATCCTCGGCGGCCTGGATGCGCCGACGGAAGGCACCCTGACTTATCAAGGGGAGGAGCTGACCGGCGCGGACGAGCAGGAGCTGACCCGGTTCCGCCGCGACTCCGTGGGGTTTATTTTCCAATTCTACAATCTCATCCCCAGCCTCACGGCGAAGGAAAATGTGGCGCTCATCACCGAGATTTCCCGCAATCCCATGAAGCCGGAGGAGGCCTTGGCGCTGGTGGAACTGGAGGACCGCATGGACCATTTTCCCTCACAAATGTCCGGCGGCCAACAGCAGCGCGTGGCCATCGCGCGGGCCATCGCGAAACGCCCCGAGGTTTTGCTGTGCGACGAACCCACCGGCGCGCTGGACGTGACCACGGGCATCACGGTGCTGGAGGCCATCGAGCACGTGAATCAAACCCTGGGCACGCTGACGGTGGTGATCACGCACAACGCGGTCATTGCGGAAATGGCGGACCGGGTCATCCAGCTTTCGGACGGACACATCCTGGAAATCCGGGAAAACACCAACCGCCGCGCGGTGCGAACTTTGGCCTGGTGACACGTCATGCTCATCCATCCGCTCAATCTCAAGCTCATCCGCGACATGGGCAAAATGAAGGGCCAGATGGCGGCAGTGGCCCTTGTTATGGCCTGCGGGCTGGCCATGATGATCATGTCGCGCAGCCTTATCCTATCCTTGGAATCCACACGCGATGCCTATTATAAGGAAAACCGGTTCGCGGATGTTTTCTGCGACCTGAAACGCGCCCCCAACGCCCTGCGTGCAAGGCTGGCGGAGATCGATGGCGTGGCGGCCGTGGAGACACGCGTGTCCGGCAGCATGAAGCTGGATCTGCCAGGATTGGATGAACCCGCGGATGGCTCCATCCACTCCATTCCCGAGGACCGGCCTCAACAACTGCACCGGCTTTTCCTGCGGCGCGGCCGCTTGCCGGAGTTGGGAAATCCTGACGAAGTCGTGGTGGGCGAGGCTTTTGCGGACGCCCACGGCTTTCAACCCGGCGACACCATCGACGCCACGATCTATGGCGCGAAACAACGGCTGCGCCTGACAGGAATCGCGCTGTCGCCGGAATATGTTTTTGAAGCCCGCGCCGGCGAAACGCTGCCTGACAATCGGCGTTTCGGGGTGTTTTGGATGAACGAGCGGGCCCTGGCAACGGCCTTTCAATTGGACGGCGCATTCAACAGCGTGCTGGTGGATGTCGCGCCCGGCGCCGGCACCGCGCCGGTCATGGCGGAGCTGGACCGCGTGCTCGCACCCTACGGCGGCCGCATCGCCTACAGCCGGCGGGACCATCCCTCGGCGACCCGGCTGGACGACGAGCTGCGCGTCCTGCGCGGATTGTCAGTGGCTTTTCCGACGGTGTTTCTGAGCATCGCGGCCTTCATGACGAGCGCCGTCCTGACAAGACTCATCCGGCTGCAGCGGGAGCAGATCGCGCAGCTGAAGGCGTTTGGTTATTCCTCGGCGGAGGTGGGCTGGCATTATGTGAAATTCGCTATTGTTATTGTCGCCATCGCCACCCTCATCGGCGGCGTGGCGGGCGGGGTGCTGGGGGATGGAGTGGTCAGCGTTTATCATCGGTTCTTCCGGTTCCCCTCACTGAAGTTCCACCTCGACTGGCCGATGTTCGGCGTGGCCTTCGGGGTGAGTGCGGCGGCGGCGTTTCTGGGGGTGATCGGCGCGGTTAAACAAGCCGTATCCCTGCCCCCGGCGGAGGCGATGAGGCC
>JAQGPD010000347.1 GCA_028293305.1 Verrucomicrobiales bacterium
ACGACAAAAATCCACAAACCCCACCCACCAACGCGCTCACCCAGATGGCGCGTTGCATGAAGTCGTAGTTTAAAGGAGTGAGCAAAGAATCAAGCATCAGAAAAGCGGTCAAAAAGCGGTCCAAAAAAGAGTGGTCCACAAAAGAGTGGTCCGCACAGTCCTCTGTGCGGCAGCAGCAGTCGGAGACCAGCGGCCAGCCCACGTAGCTGGATTTTCCAAAGTCGAGTCCCAGCAACCCTGACCGCGTAGCGGTCATGAACAGTAGCCGTGGGCTTCAGCCCACGGACAGGATTAAAAAACATTGTGTCGCGTAGCGACACTGCAATAACATTCATGCCGCGTTCACCTTCCAGTCCCTCCTGCCCACCTTCATCTTCTCTTCTTCCCGTTCCCAACGTTCCAATTCCATGGCCAATACCTACACGTGCATCCGCATCCATGTGGTCTTTTCCACCAAAAACCGCCAACGATGGATCACGCCGGACATTGAAGAAAACGTCTGGCGCTACCTCGGCGGAATTTGCCGGGACCAAGGGGCCAAGGCCATCATGGTGGGCGGCGTGGAAGACCACGTCCATCTTCTGATCGGGCTTCCGCCGGCCCTCGCGTTGAGTGAAATGATGCGCCGTTTGAAAGGTGAATCTTCCAAATGGATTTCGACGGAATGGCCGGCCATGGCCGCGTTTTCCTGGCAGGATGGGTATGGAGCGTTTTCGATCGGCCAATCGCAGGTGACGAAAACCATCAATTACATCGCCGGTCAGCGCGGTCACCACGCCAAGGTTTCGTTTGCGGACGAATTCCGGAAATTCGTTTTTATGCACGACCTTCCTGTGGACGAGCGGTATTTGTTGGGGTGACGCGTGGCCTGTCTCGATTGCTGTGTCGCTACGCGACACGGTAATGTTATCTGCTGTTTCCGTGGGCTGAAGCCCACGGCTACTGTGCATGACCACTACGTGGTCGTTGGCACGGTTTGGGTTGCTCCTGCACCTGCTCACGACCGCCCCTCCTCCCCGTATTGCTCCACCGCACGCTGCCGCACCAAGTCCTCCCGGCCCGTGCGGTCTTTGTATTCCAGATGCCCGTCTTTTCCAAAAACCAACGGGCGCTCGTCATCCGATAACAACCGGACGGTCCGCCCATCGTGGTCTTCCACGGTGCTGTTTTCGAAATGAAATTGGCGGAGGACGCCTCCGAAGGCGGTGGTTAGGTTCTGCTCGGTGAAGACTTCGTCGGTGGGGCCGCAGGCGAGGACGGTTTTGTTAAGAAGGACGACCTGGTCGCAGAATTCCGGCACGCTGCCGAGGTTGTGGGTGGAGACCAGGATGATGCAGCCGGCGGCACGGAGTTCGCGGAGGAGCTCGATGATGGCTTCCTCCGTTTTCACATCCACGCCGGTGAACGGCTCGTCCAGGAGGATGATGCGGCCGCCTTGGGCGAGGGCGCGGGCCAGGAAGACGCGCTTTTTCTGACCGCCGCTGAGTTCGCCGATTTGGCGGTCCTTGAAGTCCTCCATGGAGACGCGGCGGAGGCTGTCGGCCACGGCGGATTTGTCAGCGCGGCCAGCGATGCGCAGGAAATTCATGGAGCCGTAGCGGCCCATCATGACCACATCCTGGACACTGACGGGAAATTGCCAATCCACTTCCTCCGCCTGCGGGACGTAGGCGACGAGGTGTTGTTTGAGGGCGGCGTGGACCGGCTGGTTATTGATAGTGACGCTGCCGGCGGAAGGGCGGATGAAGCCCATGATGCTTTTGAAGAGCGTGGATTTTCCGCTGCCGTTGATGCCGACCAGGGCGCAGATGGTGCCGCCGGTCAGGCTGAAGGAGGCGTCTCGCAAGGCGTGGTGGCCGTTGGAATAGGCCACGTCCACGTGGTCCACGGCAAGTCGGAGCGGTGCTTCGGAGGGGACGGAGGGGCGGCTCATGGCGTGGCGTTGAAGCCTTTGAGGATAGTGTCGGCATTGGTTTCCAGCAGACGCAGATACGTCGGAGCGGGTCCGGTGGAATCTGTCAGGGAATCGACAAAAAGCACCCCGCCGTAATGCGCGCCGGTTTCCTTGGCGACTTGTTTGATGGGTTCCGCGCTGATGGTGCTTTCCGAAAATACGACGGGCACGTTATGCTCCCGGACAGCGTCTATCACTTTTTTCACCTGCTGCGGCGTGCCCTGGGCATCGGCGTTGATTGGCCAGAGGAAGAGGGGCTTGAGGTCGTAGTTTTGGCAAAGATAGGAAAAAGCGCCCTCGCTGGTGACGAGCCAGCGGCGGTTCTCCGGGATGGCGGCCAGCTTTTTCCTGACCGGTTCGTCGAGGGCTTTTATTTTAGCCACATAAGCGGCGGCGTTGGCGGTGTATATGGCTTCGTTGGCGGGATCCACCTTCACCAGCGCTTTCCGGATATTCTCCACATAGACCGCGGCATTGGCGGGCGACATCCAGGCGTGGGGGTTGGGCTTGCCGGTGTAGGGTCCGTCCGTGATGCCCATGGGCTCGATGCCTTCGCTGACGATGGCGCTGGGGACGTCCTTGATGTTTTGGAAAAACTTCGCGAACCAGACTTCGAGGTTCATGCCGTTCCAGAGGACGAGGTCGGCCTTTTGGGTTTTCAAAATATCCCGTGGCGTGGGTTCGTAGCCGTGGATCTCCGCGCCCGGTTTCGTGATGGATTCCACCTCCGCGGCGTCCCCGGCGACCTCGCGGGCCATGTCCGCGATGATGGTGAAACTGGTGACGATGCGTTTTTTTCCGGAGGTGGATTTTTTGGGGCCATCGCAGGCGTGCAGCATCAGGGCCAGCATGGCGAGGGTCAGGCCGAGGCCGATCCGGAAATGGAGGCCAAAGTAAGTCTTGTTAAGAACGGAAGTCATGGCACGGGTGAAGGTAGGGGGGATTTTGTTTCTATCAACTGATAAACTTAGGAAAGACTAAGTCGAATATCAAAATTTCGCGCTGCATCCCAGGAAGGGTGTGAAGTCCGCCGAGTCCGCAGTGAGTCCGGTGCGCAGGCCGCCGTCCAGCTGCCAGCGGGCGGAGGGCTTCCATGTGAGGCCGGTATTGAAATACGCCTGCGCGCCGGAGCCGGACCGCGTATCCAGCACGCTCACGAGTTCCATGAAGCCGGCCGTATTTTCAGTGATCGCGTGGCTGGTGGTGAAGGAGGTCACGAACACCGCGTGATGATGATCGCCTTCGTCGTCAGCGGCGAAATCGATTTCCGACATCACGGCCGCGTCCCAATTTCCTGGCAGGGAAAAACTGAAAGGCAGGATCAATCCACCCTCCACGGCCCCGTTTCCAAGGCCGCTGCGGGCGGTGGGGATTTTGAGAAAAGGCATGATGCCAAACGCGGTGGGGCCGCCGTCATTGCCCCAAAGATTGTGTTTCAGGCGGACCGTGACATCGCCGAAGCCTTCCGGCCCGTCGGAATGTTGGGTGCGGGAATAGAGCGGCAGGACGAGCTGAAGGTCCGTGCTGGAGGTCATGCCCGCTTTGAGGTTCAGCTCGCCGAGGTTCAGAGTGGTGTGGCGGCCGGATCTTTCCCAGGCGGCGATTTCGAGTTCGAATTGGAAATGTCCGGCATCGACCGTGAAGGGGCTTTCCGTGGTGTCCGGACGGTCGGTGCTCATTTCGCGAAGCTCCGGAGGGGCGGGTGGCATTGGCGGCGCGGCCGGGGAAGGGACGGCTGCTGAAAAAAGGAGAGGCAGTGCGAGCAGCGGCCAGGCTGGTGCGGAAGCGGGCGTGGGGCTGGCCGGACGGCGGCGGACCGGGGAAAAGGGGGGCTGAGACATGGGTGATATTCTTAGTCTGGACTAAGTTGATTCGTCAAGACATAGTTTTTTCGGATTGAGCCCGGGCGCCAACCGGTTATTGTGGTGGGGTGCCCCTACCGCCGCAAACCACCACCGCTGTCCAGGACTACCTTGAGCAGATCCATCAGTTAATCGATGCGAAGGGCTACGCGCGGGCGGTGGACATCGCGGCGAACCTGGGCGTTTCCCAGGCGAGCGTTTCGGCGATGATCCAGCGGATGGATGCGGAGGGATTTGTGGTGTATGAAAAATACCGCGGCATCATCCTGACGGAAAAGGGGCGTGAAATCGCGCGGCACATCATTGAGCGTCATGAAGTTCTGACGCGGCTGCTGCGGCGGTTCGGCATCGATGAGGACACGATTTACAATGATGTGGAGGGCATGGAGCACCACATTTCCGGGCAGACGCTGGGCGTGCTGACGATGATCACCGAGGAGCTGGAAAGCAATCCGGCGTTGGTGAGGAAGTTGAAGGCGCGGCTGGCGCGGGGGTAGGGGTGGGGGGGCGTGGGGGAGAGAAAAGGACGAAAAGGACCAATGGGACAAATAGGCCGGGACGGCCGGTAAGGACGAGAGGGACAAAAAGGACGGGAC
>JAQGPD010000659.1 GCA_028293305.1 Verrucomicrobiales bacterium
CTGAACCTCACGGGCCGGGAGGCCCGTGCTCCTTTCTTTTTGGCCGCGGGCGTGGTGCTCACGTGGGTTTTTGAGGCAGCCCTCCCTGATTTTGGCTAGGGTTTCGATGGGGGAACCTCCAGTGGAGTCGCAGGCGGACGATCCATTCGGAGGCCGGGCGATTCATGCTCCGCAGCAAACCAGGCGAACGCATCCTTGAACTCCGGGTCATTGGCCAACCAATCCGACCCCACGGAAAAAATGATCCTTTTGACAGGATCCCACTCCAGATCCCGGCCATTGAATGGATCCTCCGGCACTTCCGTCAGGAAATCCGGCACCAATTCCCGCAAAGTCGCCGGCCATTGTCCGGGATGCGACTCCCGCCAACGGAGGATGGCTATTTTCACCCGCAGAGCGCGGGGCTCGAAAAAGAATTTATTGGTGAGACCTGGCAGGACTTTCAGGTAGGAGTTTCCATTCTCCGCCAGGAGCTTGGTTCCCGCGTAGTTCGGATCTAAATAACGTTTCCATTTCGCCACCTCCGCCTCATCCTCAAAATAGCCCGCGGCCGTGGCCGCCGATTTGTCAGGAAACGTCCGGAAAGCTGTCAGCAGCAGATGCCGATACTCCCGCATGCTGCGGTTGATCGTGACATTTTTCTTCAGCAGCAACCAGGGGAACCTAACCTTCAACGCCGGGTCCAGGTCCGGCCGGTTGGCGGCGATGTCCATGAACGCGGTCCGACTGAAAGCCGCCTCACTGCGCATGGCCTGCTGCCAAGTCCGCACCGCCGGAAGTCCGCGTTGGAGGTTGCTTTCCATCCGCTCCATTTGCTCAATCGGGAGCGTTCGGGATGCCAGTAAATCATTGGCACTGACCATCGCAGCCGAATGCATCGTGATCCCCACGAGCAGGGCAATCACGCTTTGACCTCCCTCCAGAGTGCGGAAAGAGAGAGCCCGTTGCTCCTGCCAAATATCCATGGCCTTGTCCACGTCTCCATCCTTCAGCGCGGATTGGATCTCCATGGACAAAACGCGGACGGGCTTAACCATCCAAGCGAGATTCATCGGTTCAGTGTCCTTGTACGACGCGATCGCAGGCGTCTTGAAATCAGGCCGTGCCACCGCCTCCTTCGCATCGGATGCCAGCGTTTCGCGGCCCTTGCGGATTTCCGCCACGAGGGCCGGGTCCCAAGACTCCTTGCCAGACAACATATCCGACATCCGGGTCTGGTCCGCGTTCTTCAGCTCCGGAAGTGCGGCCCAGCGCTCCCTCAAAAAATAATAACCATTCCGGGCGGGATCCGGGTCCGCCGCAGCGAGTGGCAACAGGTCGTCAAACGGTTCCAATTCCTCATCATAAGCCCAAAGCGCGGTGACAAATGCCAAAAAAATCCCCAGCGGCCACAGGATGATTTTTTTCCAGGACCAATACTGTGGCGGCGGTTCCGGTTCCTCCAAATCGTTCAACATAAAAACCCATTATAACAGCCCCCGCGCCCGCATGCAATCCCTGGCTGGTTTTCCGGGAAAAACACAAAAATCCTTTTCGCCCCTGTCACAAACCGGCCGCCGACGGCAGAATCCAGTGATGCGGAATGATGCGGAGCTTTTGTTGGACTGGGCGCGGAAGGCGGATGAATCCGCGTTCCGGACGCTGGTGGACCGCTATGCGGGGCTGGTGCATGGGGTGGCGGTGCGGCGCACGGGCGGTCAGGCGGCGCTGGCCCAGGAGATCGCTCAGAATGTGTTCACCATGCTGGCACGCAAGGCCGGCAGTTTGTCAGGACATCCCTGCCTGGCGTCCTGGCTGCACCGGGCGGCGGTGCTGGAGTCGATCCATCAGCTCCGCCGCGAATCCACCCATGCCCGGAAGCTCGACCGCCTGGCCCACCACTTGGAAACCATGTCCTCCTCCCCTGAATTGCCGGGTGCCGCCGCGCCGGGACCGGAAATCGATCTCGCCCTGGCGCAACTCTCCGAGTCCGACCGCGCCGTGCTGATGATGCGGTTTTTCGAGGACCGCAGCTATAAGGAAATCGCCAGCCATTCCGGCAAAAACGAGGCTGCGGCGCGCAAGCAGGTGGAGCGGGCCCTGACACGTCTGACGCCGCACCTGGCTAACCGATCCGCCACCGCCGCTATCACTTCCGCCGCGGTTCCGGGCCTGGCGGGGCAACTGGCGGCCGCTTTGAGCCATGCCGCTCCGCAGGGCTTCGCGGCCACCACAGGCACGGCCGCGCTGGCGGGGGCTCCGGCTCTCACTGCAGGGCAAGTTTTCCTCCACTCCCTCAAACTCATGACGCTGGGCAAATCCTCCTTTTTCATCGCCGCCGTTTTTCTTTCCCTGCTGACCTTCGGCGGAAGCTACGCGGTGACGAGCCACCTTGTCGGACCGGCGGCGATCGTAAACACAGCGGGGCCCGCCCACGGCCCCGGGAAAACAACAGCCGCCGCCTCAAACTCCGGCTCTGAAGGCTCGAAAAAACCACCGCGTTCCCCCGCCGGAAATCCTGGCGATTCCCCCGCGCGGGCGGCCCTGCGGGAACGGCTGCGGACCATAGGAAAGTCTTTGGACCTGGATCTGAAAAACAGGTCCTTTGGCATTCGAGGCTTCGGGCTGCCAACTGGGGATATCCTGACGGCCATAGGGGAATTCGATCCGGCGGATCTCCCGGAAGCTTGGAAGTTGCTCCCTGACTTCGTGGGAAAACCCGGCGAATACAAAGCGGTGGCCGCCTTCCTGACAAGTCTGCGGCTTGAACAGGACCCGCCGCGGGAGATCCTCCAGGACCTGCTGAGCGTGAAGGATGGGACGGGAGGCAAAGCGGCGGATTTTGCCCTGCATCAGGCGCTGGGAGGCTGGTTCCGGCAAGACTCCGCGGCGGCGTGGGATTGGCTGCGCCAAGCCGTGCCGAAGGGCGATTTCCCCGCGGACCGGCGATTCAACTACGGATCGGATCTGGTCGGCGACTGGCTGGTGAAGAACCCTGCGGCGGCCCTGGCGGCGATGGATGCGGCAGGGCCGGAGTGGACGGGATTCCGTCAGGCGGCGCTGGTCAATGCGTTGCAAACCTCCCAGGGCCAGGAAAGCCTCTGGCCGGTGCTGCAAAAGGCGGACGACCGCACGGCGCTGCTGGTTTCAGATAGTCATTTGAAGGAGTCGGACTGGACGCGGGACACCGTGCTCCCCTGGCTTCTAATGCGGGACTGGACGGACGGCACGGAGCCGGAACGCATCCTCCACGGGTGGA
>JAQGPD010000350.1 GCA_028293305.1 Verrucomicrobiales bacterium
AGCAGCAACCGGGCGTCTTTCTGGAAAACGCCGATGCTCTGGAAAAAGCCGATGCTCTGGAAGAAGCCGATTCTTTGAGAACCGCACAGAGGACTGTGCGGACCACTCTTTTACGGACCACTCTTTAGCGGACCACACCCCTCAAAAACCATAGCCAGGAAAAATGCCGCTTTCCAATCGCCCCGCCCCGCCCCACATCCGCGGATGGCACAGGACTTTTTGACAACGGCGGAAGCGGCGGGCCCGCGCAGGATTCACCTCATCGGCGTGGCCGGGTCGGGAATGAGCGGGATCGCGGCCTTGCTGCTGGATCTGGGTTATCAGGTCAGCGGATCCGACCGCTCGACAACGGTGGAAACGGAGCGGCTGCAGGCGGCGGGATTGGAGTTTTTCTGTCCGCACACGGCGGAAAGCGTGGAGGGAGCCGGAGTCATCGTTTATTCCTCCGCGATCAAAGCGGGACGGAACGTGGCCTTTGACGCAGCCATCGTGGCGGGCATCCCCCTGTTCCGGCGCGCGGAGGCCCTGGCGTCGATCATGGCGCGGAAGCAGGGCATTGTGATCGCCGGCATGCATGGGAAAACGACGACCAGCGCCATGTCCGCGCACGTGCTGCGTCAGGCGGGATTGAATCCCGGCCATTATGTGGGCGCGGAAATCCCCCTGCTCGGCACCAATGCGAAATGGGATGCGGAAGGCGACTATTTTGTGGCGGAAGGCGACGAAAGCGACGGCACGCTGGTGCTCTATCATCCGCGCCACACTATCCTTTTGAATGTGGAGGAGGAACACCTCGACCACTATAAAGACATTCATGAAATCAATGCCGTCTATACACAGCTTCTGGACCAGACCAGCGGCACGGCGTTTTATTGCGCGGCCGACGAGGGAGCGCGCGCCGTTTGTCAGGGTCGCGAACGCGTGATGGGGTATGGATGGGAAAACAGCGACGACTTTTCCGCCCGCGATTTGGAAACCACGGGTCAAAGCACCGCCTTCACCGTCTGCCGCCTGGGGCAGCCGTTGGGCCGCATCATTCTGAATATCCCCGGGCGTCACAACGTCCTGAACGCCCTCGCCGTCGCGGCCCTGGCGACGGAGCTGGGCGTGCCCTTCGAGCGCATCGCCGCCGCCCTGAGTTCCTTCCGTGGCGCACGCCGTCGATTCGAGGTGAAACGCCGCTCGGCTTTCTGCACGGTCGTGGACGACTACGGCCATCACCCCACGGAAATCGCGGCCACGCTGCAGACCGCGCGCCAGTTTGCGCAGGGTCGCGTCATCTGTGTTTTTCAGCCCCACCGTTATACACGCACCCAATTGCTGCGAAAGGAATTCGGTCAGGCTTTTACCCTGGCGGATGCGGTCTTTATTTTGGATATCTATCCAGCCAGCGAACTGCCGATTCCTGGCATTTCCGGCGAAACCATCGTGGAGGAAATCCGCGCGCATGAGGGCGACCGCATCAAGGTTTTCTCCACCCCGGACCGTGCGACCGCCCATCTGGCGATCGGGAATTTTTTGAAAGCCGGCGATCTGGTCCTTACATTGGGCGCGGGAAATGTCCATGAGATCGGCACGCGCCTCGCCGCGGATCTGCAGACGCTGGAAGGCCTGCACCTGGCCATGGGCGAGCCGGCGTCCGTGCCGCGGCTTTACGAACCCATGGGCCGCCACACGACATTGAAATTGGGCGGCCCCGCGCAGTTTTGGCTGGAGCCGTCCACGAACGACGGCCTGGCCCGCGTGATCCATCATTGCCGGGAACAGGGCATCCCCTTCAAAGTGATAGGACGCGGCTCCAACCTGCTCATCCGCGATGGTGGATTGAAAGGCGCGGTGATCCATCCGGAGGGCGGCGATTTTGATAGTCTCGAAGTGTCAGGAGACACCATCCGCGCCGGCGTGGGAGTCAAGTTCAAGCGCCTCGCCGCCGCCGCGCGCGCCGCGGGATTGGGCGGATTTGAATGGATGGAAGGCATTCCCGGCAGCGTCGGCGGCGGCCTGCGCATGAACGCCGGAGCCATGGGGACCGAGACCTTTGATCAAGTGGTCAGCGTGACCGTATTGGACGGCCATGGCCAGTGGGTGGAAAAATCCCGCGATCAACTGGACGTGCGTTACCGCAGCGTTCCGGAACTCAGTGAACACGTGGCCGTCAGCGCCCTGTTCCGCGGCACGCCGGCGCCGCTTGAGCAGATCGACGCCAAGCTCGCGCTCAGCATGGAAAAGCGGAAAACCAGCCAGCCCATCGCCGCCAGCGCCGGATGCATTTTCAAAAATCCCGCGGAATGTCCCGCCGGAAAATTGGTGGATGAACTCGGCCTCAAAAACGCCGCCGTGGGCGCCGCCCGAGTCTCGGAAGTGCATGGAAATTTCATCGTCAACGACGGCGGCGCCTCCGCCCGCGAAGTGCTGGACCTCATCGCCGGCATCAAGGCCAAAGCCAGGGCGGAACGCGGCATCATCATGGAAACCGAAGTGCAGATTGTCGGCGAGGACCAGCCCTACTAGCAAACACCGGGCCGGAAATGCATCACACTGCACAGACCACTTCCGACCTCCAAACGCCGCCCGCCGAACGCCATCCCTCCTAACACCATCCTTCCGTCGCCCTTACTTACAAAAAAAACTACCCTCCCGCGCCTCCAACCGTGAAGCATTACATCCATGAAACCATCCTTCCGCTCCACCATCGCAGCCTTGATCCTGGCGTCCCCGCTCAGCGCCACCGCCGGCCCCGTCCGCATGGAGCGCGCCTGGCCCGGAGTCAAGGTGGACCGCCCCATCACGCTGCTCTCCCCGGCCGACGGCACGGGCCGGCAGTTTCTTATTCAACAACGCGGAAAAATCCTCATCCTGCCCAAGGACCAGGCCTCGTCCGACACCAAAACCTATCTGGATCTCTCGGACCGGAAAATGGAGGAAAACGAGTTCGAGGAAGGCCTCATCGGATTCGCCTTCCATCCTGACTACAAATCCAACGGCCTCGCCTACGCCTGCTACAGCCAACAGGATCCCAAGCTCAGCATCATCAGCGAATTCAAAGTCTCCGCCGCCGATCCTGACAAACTCGACCCGGCCTCCGAGCGCATCCTGCTGAAAGTTCCCCAGCCTTTTTGGAATCACAATTCCGGCAACATGCTCTTCGGTCCTGACGGAACATTGTTCATCGCTTTCGGCGACGGCGGGAAGCGGGACGACCCCTTCCGTTTTTCCCAGAACCGTTTCATGTATAACGGAAAAATCATCCGCATCGACGTCAACACCCGCAGCGGAAACCGCCCCTATGGCATCCCTTCGGACAATCCATTTTTGAAACAGGAAGCCGTGCTCCCGGAAATCTATGCCTATGGTTTGCGGAATCCATGGGGACTTTCCATTGATAAGGAAACCGGTCTCTTCTGGTGCGCGGATGTCGGTCAGGACCTGTGGGAGGAAATCAATCTCATAACAAAAGGCGGGAACTACGGCTGGAGCTGGCGGGAAGGCGCCCAGCCCTTTATCCTCCGCCAGGAAACCGCGCCGGAGAATGCGGCGTTCATCGACCCCATCCATCAATACAACCACACCGAAGGCCTCAGCATCACCGGTGGATTTGTCTATCATGGCAAAGCCCTGACCGCCCTCGCCGGAGCCTACCTTTACGGCGATTTCGCCAACGGCAAAGTCTGGGCGCTCCGCTATGACACCGCCGCGAAAAAGGTCACGGAAAACACCCTGCTTTTTGAATCCCCTCTCGACTCCAAAGGCCAGTCCGCCTTCAAGCCCACCGCCTTTGTCGAGGACGCAGCCGGGGAACCCATCATGCTGGACTGGAACAACACCGTCCAACGCATCGTCCCCACCCAAAAGTAAGCAGTCCGCGTAGAGTAGT
>JAQGPD010000380.1 GCA_028293305.1 Verrucomicrobiales bacterium
GCGAAAGCCAATTCAACATCGCCATCCGCACCATTGTGATTCAGGAATGCACCGCGTCGTTTCATGTTGGCGCCGGCATCGTGGCGGATTCCCGACCGGAGTCCGAATGGAACGAAACCCTTCACAAAGCCGCCGGCATGCTGGCCGCCGCCGCCTTGCCCGGCACCAACCCGCTCCGGCAGATGCCGGCCAACGGCACTCCGCCCCACACCGCCGCCATGGCCGGGAACGCATGAAGGCCGCTGACGACCCTATCTGGAAACCCGGTCCCTGGCGCACCTTGCTCCTGCCCGCGGTGGTCTTCCTGGCCATGCCATGGGTGGGCCTTTGGGCATGGAGACTGGAGCGCCGCACGATCCGTGAGGGTCGTCCGCTTTTCTCCTCGGAATGGGCCGCCGCCGTCCGCGTGGGCGTCCGTCATCCGGAAAAAGTCCGCATCCTGACGGTGGAGGAAGTTCCCATGCCCGGCTTCGCCTGGATGCACCGCATCGCCGCCCGCTGGGGTTTCGACCGCCGGCATATCGGCGGACTTTGCCTTCGTTATGGCATCCTCCTGCGCCGGGATCTGGCCGCCCAGCCTATCATCATGGCCCACGAACTTGTGCACACCTCACAATACGAACGCCATGGCAGCCTGACCGGTTTCCTCCGTGCCTATCTGCTTCAATGCCTGCGCCACGGCTACGCCAACTCCAGCCTGGAGCGCGAAGCCGTCGAAAAATCCACCCGCTGATCCGGCATTTCCCTGACAACCCGGCATGCCGTCCGGCGGCGTGCTAACAGCATCCGGCTCCTATCATCTCCAGCTCCTGGCCGCCCCTCCAAGTCTCTTCCCGTGCCTGCGCGCATTGCACGCCCACCTTGGCCGACACTCTGCTTCCCATCGCATCTGCCTTCACAACCCCGCCCGGCGCCAGCCCGCATTCCTGAAAAAGTATCAATTCTGGTCTTTGCCAATTCCTTGCCGCACAGCACTTTAGCAAATCCTTAATTGATCCGCGCTCCTGAACTCCATCCTCATTCCATCATGAAACCCACCGCGATTCTACTTAGCTTCCTGACCTCCGCCTCTTTGCTTCCGGCCGCAGTCATCGGCTCATGGAATATGGATGAGGCCTCGGGAAATTTGTTGGATTCCACCGGCACCCTCCCTGCAGGCACCGCCACCGGCACCCCCACCTACGGCACCGCCGGCGTGCCTAACGGCACCTACGGCTCCATCACCGTCACCAATGCCGGAGGCACTTCCCTGGACTACGGTCCCTCCACGCTGGATGAATTTTTCACCGTCGGCGCCAGCAATGACAATGCGGTTCTCAACATCCTCGGCAGCGGATCCTTCACGGTCATGTCATGGATCAATCCCAATGCCCCCGTCGTTCCCACCGCCGCCACCTACCGCCCGATCAGCACCGGCAGTGCGGCGGGCGCGGACCGCGGCTGGGGATTCGGGCTCCGGCTGAACAATGCCGCCGGCACCGGCAGCGCCATCCGTTTCACCTCCTACGGTGTCGCGGACAATGACTCCTCCCTTTTCAATGTCACCTTCGGCGATTGGATCCACATCGCCGCCACTTACAATAACGGAAGCATCAGCTACTTCCTGAATGGCAATGCCCTCGACTCCGACACCAGCGTCTTCGGCGTCAAAGGCACCGCCAACCGCCTGACCATCGGCAGCCGCCTGGGTGGCGCGGACGCGGATCAGGTGAGCGGCCGGCTGGATGGACTTCAGGTCTATAACACCGTTTTGACCGCCGCCGAAATCCAGGCCGCCGCCGCCGGAGCGGTGAGTGTGCCGGAAACCGGAGCCTCCGTCCTGACATTTTTCGCGGCACTGGGCATGCTGACAAAACGGCGCCGCTGAGCGCTGCCCCGTCCAGGCTCCCGGACCTCCTATCAAAAAGCTTCCGCGGCGGCCGAAAAGAAAATGGGCAGGGGTTCCTTCCTGGATCCCGCACGCGCCGGTGATTGCGGAAGGCCTGCGTCCTATGCCTCGTTTTCAGCTCCAACTCCAGGAGTTCCAGGAACTTGTATTTTGAAATACCGGCTTTCAATTTTCACGGATTGCCGCATTTTCCGCGCGTCACGCATCCAAACCGCCAGGTTCCCCGTTGGATTGGTGGAACGGTTTTTCTCCGATCCCCAGCCACCGGAAAGTCTGGCTCCACTTTCCTGAAAAGCATTGAACCAGTCCTCCCCGGAACCTGACGACGCCGAGCTCATGCGGCGCGTGGTTCTGCGTGATCAGGCTGCCTTCACGCTGATGTATGACCGCCATGCCACCCTTCTGTATTCCGTATCCCTGAAAATCCTGGCCGATCCCGAGGAGGCACGGGATATTCTTCAACAGGTCTTCCTGACACTTCACGAGAAAGCCCCGCTTTACGATGCCGCCCTCGGCCGGCCCGCCGCGTGGCTGGCCACCATGGCCCGGAACCGGTCCATCGACCGGCTGCGGTCCCTGAAGCGACAGCATGAATACGCGGACCGGATTCGCCTGGAACACGAAATCATTGAAAACAACCCCGCCGCCACCCCCTTCGACGGCGCTTATCCTGATGAAGTGGAGATCCTCCGCAGCGCCGTCGCCGACCTCCCGGGCGACCAACGACAGGCTTTGGAAATGGCCTATTTCGGCGGACTCACCCAACAGGAAATTTCCGATAAACTCTCCCAACCCCTCGGCACCGTGAAAGCACGGATCCGCCGCGGCCTGCTCAAGCTCCGGGAAGCCCTGGATGGACTATCGCCAAGATGAACGAAGAACTGCTCGAATCCGCCAACCTGCACGCGCTCGGTCTCCTGACCGGGGACGCGCTGGACGCGTTCGTGCTGGAACTGGACCGCTCGCCCGGGCTTCGCGAGGAAGTCCGCCGTCTCCGGGAAGCCAATTTCGCCCTGGCGTGCAGCGCGCCCACCGTCGCCCCTCCCGCCGACCTCCGCGCCGAACTCCTGGCCGCTTTCGAGGCCCAAACCCTGGCCCTGTCCGTTGCTCCCGGCACCAGCCAAAGCCAGTCCACCACGACTAACACCCAGGTTTCCCCGACCCCACCGGCGTCCCCGTCTCCGGAAAAAAATCCGGTCATTCCCATCACTAGCAAGAGTCCGGACTCCGCCGTCCAGCCTCCTCAGACCGCCTCGAAGCTGCTGCACTTCATCCCCTGGGCCGCCGCCGCCGCGCTGGGTTTCCTCCTCTGGCAGGACCGCAACGCCATCTCCCAGGCCCGTCAGGAAACCGCCGCCGCCCACGCCGCCAACGTCTCCCTGAAGGAGCGGGAGGAGCACATTCTCGCGGCCGCCGCCGTCAGTGAGGCTGGAAAAAACCAGGCTGACTCCACCCTCAAAGAACTGCGCCAGGCCCTGGCCACCGCTGAAAATTCCCTGGCAAATCTCGGCAAGGAACGCGATGCCCTGCTCGCCGAACTGGGAGGACTGCGCGACGACGACAAGCTCAACAAAACCCGGATCGCCGTCCTGGGATCGCTCCTCAAAAACCAACCGCAGGCCGTCGCCGTGTCCCTCTGGCGCCAGGAAAAACA
>JAQGPD010000397.1 GCA_028293305.1 Verrucomicrobiales bacterium
ATGGGAATGGCCAGGGTTGGTGACTCCGTCGCGCAAGCCGGAGTCCAGCCGGGACCAGTCCCGCCTCCGCTCCTGGCGGTGAGGATGGCGGGAGGCGTGGTGACCGAGGTGGGCCATGAGTCGCAGCTGGGACTAGTATTAGAGCTGGCCCGGCGGGTGAACCCTAATTTTAAAACGCCATGCTGAATTTCACCGGCGGAATGAAGGTGTTTGTGGCGCTGGATGCCTGCGATATGCGCGCGGGGACGGGCAGGCTGCAGGAGCTGGTGGCCGACCGGCTGGGGGAAAATGTGAGGGACGGGGCATTTTTTGTGTTCACCAACAAACGGCGTTCGCTGCTCAAAATCCTTTACTGGGACGGCACGGGAACGTGGGTCCTGACAAAAAGACTGGCGGAGGGGAACTTCCGCTGGCCTGCGGCGGCGCAGTCCGGTGGTTCCGGCTTCTCAAGCAAAAACGCCAGGTTGTTCGTGGCTGTGGGTGGTTATAATTCCGATAACTTGGATGGGGCGGGGGGCTTGGGACCGCCATGTTGCCACGCGGGTGTAGCTTGTGAAAAGGTTTTCTGCCGCATTGCAGCTTATTCCCGAAAACAGGCCGCCCCGGCCTTGGCGGGCCGGGGCGGGGCGGGGATTTTTGGACGGAAGGGATGTTATGGGGTGTTTTTGCCGGATGGCTGGGGCGACTTGAAAAGTCGCGGTCCTTTGGGGGCGGTTACTTGGTTTTGGCGCCGGAGATGATTTCGTCGTAGATCCAGGCGTAGGTTTTTTCGAGGCCGTCGCGGAGTTTGACTTCGGGGGCCCAGTTGAAGTGTTCCTTGATGAGGGTGTTGTCGCTGTTGCGGCCGTTGACGCCTTTGGGAGCGCTGAGGTTGTAGTTCCGCTTGAGCTTCACGCCGGCGATGTCCTCGACGATGTCGACGAGGCCGTTGATGGTGACGATTTCATCGCTGCCGAGGTTGAGGGGCTCGATGACGTCGTTTTCGAGGAACATGCGGGTGCCTTTGAGGCAGTCGTCAATATACATGAAGCTGCGGGTCTGGAGGCCGTCGCCCCAGATTTCGATTTCATGTTTTCCGCTGAGTTTGGCCTGGATGACCTTGCGGCAAACGGCGGCGGGGGCTTTTTCGCGGCCGCCGTCCCAGGTGCCGTGGGGGCCGTAGACGTTGTGATAGCGGGCGACGCGGGTTTGCAGGCCGAAGTCCTCGCGGAAGTGGCGGCACATGCGCTCGCTGAAGAGTTTTTCCCAGCCGTAGCCGTCCTCAGGCATGGCGGGGTAGGCATCGGCTTCGCGGAGCGGGGTGACGTTGGCGTCGCGCTGTTTGTCGGCGTTGTAAACGCAGGCGCTGGAGGAGTAGAAAAGGCGCTCCGTGCCGGCATCGCGGGCGGCCATGAGCATGTGCGTGCTGGTGAGGACGCTGAGCATGCAGAGGGCTTTGTTGTTTTCAATGAAGCCCATGCCTCCCATGTCGGCGGCGAGCATGTAGATGTGGTGCATGCCGTCGGCGGCCTGGTGGCATTTGTCGAGAAGGGTGAGGTCCGCGGAAATGTTTTCGACGCCGTCATGGACCTGATACCATTCCTCAAGGGGACGGCGGTCGACGCTGCGGATTTTTTTATAACCGAGGGCTTTGAGGTCGGCGACGAGGTGGCCGCCGATGAAGCCGCCGCCACCGGCGACGAGGACAGAATCGTGGGAGATGCTCATATTTCGAAAAAGGAAAAGGGGTTAGCGTGTGGGTAGGGAGTAGGAGCGGAGGCCCGTCCATTGGAGGAGAATACGGCCGATGAAAAGCGGATTATTTATGAGGTAGCGTTTCCAGAGGCGGCGCGGTTCCTTGGTTAGGCGGTAAAACCACTCCATGCCGGCGCGTTGGATCCAGCGGGGAGCCTGGGGGACCATGCCCGCGTGGAAGTCGAAGGCGGCACCGACGCCGAACATGAGGGTGGTGTCCAGAAGCGGCAGGTATTCCGCCATAAAGCGTTCCTGTTTAGGCGTGCTCAGGCCCACCCAGATGATGTCCGGCTGGAGTTGGCGGACTTCGTTTTGCAAGGCGGAGCGCTCTTCCGGGGTGAGACTGCGGAACGGCGGGCAGTAGGTTCCAACGATTTTCACGCCGGGAAATCGGGCTTCGAGTTTGGCTTTGAGAATATCCGCCACGCCTTCCCGGCCGCCATAAAAATAATGTTTCACGCCGGAAGCGACGCCTTCCTCGAAGACCTGGAGCATGAGGTCCGGGCCGTAAACGCGGTCCATTTCCTTGCGGCCTTCCTTCCAACCGCACCAGACCATGGGCATGCCATCGGGGGTGGTGAGGAAGGATTGGTTTAAAATATCCCGGAAGGCGGGGTCGGTCTGGGCCTCGCAGACGCCGTGGACGCCGGTGACGCAGATGTAGCCTTTGGTGCGGGATTCGAGGGCGGCGGTGATGGCGTCGCCGGCGGAGCGGAGGTTGATGGCGCTGATGCCCACGCCGAGCACGTTGACCCGTGGGATGGAGTTTTTCATGGAGGCGGGTAGTGATACCGGGTCGCGGCGGGGATGCAAGTCATCAGGCGATCCTTGATTTCAGCATTGCAAACCTGCCCATCGCCATGCACCAAGCAGGCAACCATCACCTCCTCCCCATGACCACACCTTCCACCTACGCCGTCATCCTAGCCGGAGGCAGCGGCCGCCGTTTCTGGCCTCTCAGCCGCGATACCCGTCCGAAGCAGCTTTTGCAGCTTTTCGGGGGCAAGACGTTGCTGGAGCACGCGTTGCAACGCCTGCAGGGCTTGGTGCCGAGGGAAAATATTCTCATCCTGACCAATCGCGAGCAGGAGTCCGAAG
>JAQGPD010000407.1 GCA_028293305.1 Verrucomicrobiales bacterium
GTGGGAATACCAATTTGGGTTTTGGAATCCGGATTGGAGAGGAAAAGTGTCGGTGTTAGGCTCATCCACCCAGAGCTTTTCATCGACGGCCAGGCAGGAATGGACGTCCGCCATTTGCAGGTAAAGCTCCCGCGCTTCGGCCTGGTTCCGCAGCAGTTCATTCAGCCGCGCCGCGCGGCTTCCACCGGTGTCGTCAGGCATTCCGTCCAGCGCGGACTGGATCAGGTCGGGCCATTCTTCGCGGTTCACTATCATGAGGGGCAGTCCAGTTGTTGTTGCTGTTGTTGCTTGCGCTCGATGCATTGGTGCAGGGCCAGGCGGATGCGTTGGAGGGATTTGTAGATCGCCTCCGCGCCGCGGCCGACGGATGTGGCGAGGGCCTCGATGCTTTGCTCGTCAAAATAATAACCTCTGACCAGGCGGTGCTGCGCCTCCGGCAATCTTGTCAGGCATTCCTGTAAATGTTCGCGCCGCAAATCCAGCGTCAGGCTCAGTTCCACCCTCCGCTCCTCCAGCAAAGCCGCCACATCCTCATCCAGCCAGCGTCTTCTCCTCGACTCTGTGCGCAGATGCATGCGGGCCTCGTTCAAAGCGAACCGGCAGGCCCATGGCACGAAAGGTCTGGCCGGGTCATATTTTTCCCGCGCCTGCCAAAGCGCGACGGCGGTCTCCTGCACGACGTCCCGCGCATCGCTGACATTCGGCACCAGCACCATAACATAACGCAGCAGCTCCCGCTCCGCCTCCAGAAACAGCCGCATGAATCGCTGGTGGGTGAGCGGTTCGGGTTTGGTATTGGCGGAGTCGGGGTCCATCCCATGCATTCTGCCGCAACACTGTTCTTTTGGACATTTTATTTTGGATTGAACTTCGTAACCTGAAATAAATCTAATTTTTGGTGAAGGATCATCTTGCGTTCCTGGCGGGATACCTGACAATTTCACGCCGAGCGTTTTCCCTCTCCATATGTCCGACCGTTCCCTCTCCACTCCGCTGCCTGAAGACGATGTCGCCGCCATCGACCAACTCCGGGCCACCTACCAACGGCTGACGGCGGAACTGGGGAAGGTGATCGTGGGGCAGAATGAAGTCATTGAGCAGCTCTGCATCTGCCTTTTCGCCCGCGGCCATGCATTGCTGATGGGAGTGCCGGGTTTGGCGAAAACCCTGCTGATCAGCCGGTTGGCGGAAACCATGTCGCTGGACTTCAGCCGCATTCAATTCACACCCGACCTGATGCCCATGGACATCACCGGCACGGACATTTTGCAGGAACTGCCGGGCGGAAAACGTCAGTTTGAGTTCGCGAAAGGCCCCGTTTTCGCCAACATCGTGCTGGCCGACGAAATCAACCGTGCCCCCGCCAAAACGCAGGCGGCGATGCTGGAAGCCATGCAGGAGCACCGGGTCACGGTGGCCGGCCGCACTTATAAATTGGACGCGCCCTTTTTCGTTCTGGCCACACAAAATCCGATCGAGCAGGAGGGCACCTATCCCTTGCCGGAAGCGCAGTTGGACCGGTTCATGTTCATGATCGGCGTGGATTATCCCAGCCGTGACGAGGAAATCGCCATCGCCCGGTCCACGACCGGGGCAGGGCTGCCGCAGTTGGAGCATGTGCTGGATGGAGCCCGGGTGTTGGCCTACCAGGAACTCGTGCGCCGGGTGCCGGTGCCGGACCATATTTATTCCTTTGCCGTGGACCTCGTGCGCCGCACGCGCCCGGCGGGCACGGAGGCACCGGACTGGCTGAAGCCGCTGGTGGGCTGGGGCGCGGGTCCGCGCGCGGTGCAATATCTGATTTTGGGAGCCAAGGCGCGCGCGGCTTTGCAGGGTAGTTATATGGTGCGCCTGGAGGACATCGCGGCGGTCGCCGAGCCGGTGCTGCGGCATCGCGTCATGACCACCTTCACCGCCCAATCGGACGGCGTGGACAGCATCGCCGTCACGCGGCGCCTGGTCGCGGATCTGCGGAAAGAAGGTTAGGCTCTGTTGGCCGCTCCTGTATTCTTTTCCCGGACCCGATGAAAACCACCCCCGCCTCGTTTTTGGACAGCGCTGTGATTTCGCGGCTGTTGGCGTTGCCGTTGAATGCGCGGCAGGCGATGACCGGCAGTGTGTCCGGGCGGCACCGCAGCCCGGTGCGCGGGTCCTCGGTCGAGTTTGCGCAGTATCGGAAATACGTCCCCGGCGATGACACGCGGCGCCTGGATTGGCGGACCTGGGGGAGGACGGACCGGTTTTATATCAAGGAATTCGAGGCGGACACGAACCTCCGTTTGGCGCTGATCGTGGATGCGAGCGGATCGATGGGTTATGGTCCCGCCGGCGCGACGCGGCTGGATTATGGCCGGAAATTGGGCGGGTCGCTGGGGTATCTGGCCGCGCAGCAGGGCGATGCCGTGGGCTTGTGGGGCGTGGGTCGCGATCACCGGCAGAAGCTTCCGGCGAAACGCGGTGCGGCGCATCTGCGGTTGGTGCTGGACCAGTTGGCCGCGTTGGAGGCGAAGGGCGAAACGACGTTATTGGAGTCGCTGCATGAGGCGGCGGAACAGATTTCCCAGCGGGCGCTGGTGGTGGTGGTTTCCGATTTTTTCATCGAGCCGGCGAAGTTGAAACACGCCCTGCAGCACCTGCGGTTCCGCAAGCATGACGTGGCGCTTTTCCAGGTGCTCGATCCCATGGAGCTGGATTTTACTTTTGATAGACCCGCGCGGTTTGTGGATATGGAAGGCGGGGAAATCGTGCTCGCCGACCCCTCGCTCATCAGCCGCCGCTACCAGGAAGTCGTGAAAAAATACCTGGCGGAAATGGACGAGGTCATCCGCACCACGGGCGTGGACTATCAACGCGTGATGATGAAGGAGCCCTTCGAGGAGGTGCTCGCGAAATTCCTCCTCTCCCGTCTTCAATCGAAAGGACGCCGCTAATCCGACCGCATGAGCTTCCTGGCCCCTCTTCTACTTTTCGCGCTGCCGCTGGCGTTGCTGCCGGTGGTGATCCATCTGATCCATCTGCTGCGGCGGCGTCAGGTGAAGTGGGCGGCGATGATGTTCCTGCTGGCGGCGCAGCGGATGAACAAAGGGCTGTCGAAGCTGCGGCAGTATTTGATATTGCTCTTCCGCATGCTGGCGGTGGCGGCGCTGATTTTCATGATAGGACGCCCCCTCGCGGGCGGGCTGCTGGGGCTGACCGGAGGCGCGCCGGATTCTGTTATTATCCTGTTGGACCGCAGCGCCTCGATGGAGGAACAGCTCCTGGCCACCGGCACCGGCAAGCGCACCGCCGGATTGCGGAACCTCACCGCCGCCATCAAGGACGCCTACGGCAAACGCTCGAAATTGGTGCTGATCGACAGCGCGACCCTCCAGCCGGTGAATTTGGAAAACGCCGAAGCCCTGGCGGATGTGCCACAGAGTGGCCCCACGGACACGGCGGCGGATGTGCCTTCCATGCTGCAAAGCGCCCTGGATTATATCACAACCAACCAAACCGGCCGCACCGATGTCTGGCTGGTCAGCGACATGCGGCAATCCGACTGGAACGCGCGCGGCGGCCGCTGGGCTTCGCTGCGGGCAGCGTTTGCCACTTTGCAGGGCGTCCGGTTCCAGGTGCTGGCCTATCCGGAAACCTCGCCATCGGATCTCGGGATTTCCGTCGAGCGCGTCACGCGGCGCGAGACGAATGACAAGGCGGAGTTGTTATTGGACATCCGCCTCAACAGCGCCGACCCCGCCGCCGGGCCGCGCACCGTCCCGCTGCGGGTGGTGGTCAATGGCGTGGGCAGCACGCTGAATGCGGAGATGAAAGGCGCGCAGGTGCTGCTCCAGGCCCGGGCCATCCCCATCGACAAGGCGACCAAACGCGGCTGGGGCAGGGTGGAGCTGCCGGCGGATGCCAGCCCCGCGGACAATGTCTATCATTTTGTCTTTGATCAGCCCGCGCCGTTGAAATCGGTGATTGTCAGCGACAGCGCCGAGGTTTCGGGCCCGCTCACCGCCGCCCTGACCGCGCCGCTGGAACCTGGCAGGACCTATCCATCCTCGGTGCTGCCTTTGGCCCGGGCGGCGGAAATTTCCTGGGAGGACACGGCTTTGATTGTTTGGCAGGGTGCCTTGCCGGGCAAGGACTCGGCGGTCGCGAAGCAACTTGAATTGCATGTCGCCGCCGGCCGGACTTTGCTCTTCATGCCACCCGCCCAACCGGACGACACCGCTTTCATGGGCGTGAACTGGACCCCTTGGCAATCCGCCGCCGGGGATCAGCCCGCCTTGGTGGAATGGTGGCGCAGCGACGCTGGATTGTTGGCAGGAACCCGCGCCGGAACCGCTCTTCCGGTGGGCGAAACCGAGGCCCGCCGTTGGTGCGGGCTCGCCGGCGATGTGGTGCCTTTGGCCCGGCTCGGCGGCGAGGCGGGGAAGGGGCTCCTGCTCGCCCAAGCGGCGCGGGATGGAGGCAATGGCGCTTATTTTCTAACAACTCTTCCGACTGTCGGCGATTCAAGCCTGGCGCGCGACGGGGTGGTGATGTTCGCCATGCTGCACCGCGCCCTGCAGGACGGCGCGGCGACTCTGGGCAATGCGAGGCAGAAGTCCGCCGCGGTGGACGCCTTGGGCGCGGAACCTGCCGCGTGGAAGCGCCTGGATATTGAAAACGCCGATTCCGTTTTGCCGGTGGATCGTCCGCTGCGCGCGGGGGTTTTGGAGCGGGCGGCCGGCGGGAGTGCCGGGAGTGCGGATAACAATTCCGGGGCGGGCGCGGCCACCGGGGGAACGGGCAAGGATTCGTTATTGATCGCCCTGAACCGTCCGCCGGACGAGGATGCGCCGCAGACCGTGGGACGGGCGGTTTTGGAAGAATTGATGGCCGGACTCGACTGGCGATTGTTGGAGCGCACGCTCGAAAACGAAAAAAGCCTGACCAGCGAAATCTGGCGCACCTTCCTCCTGCTCATGGCCGCCGCCCTGGTGCTGGAAGCCCTACTTTCCATGCCTCCCCGCCGGTCGCTGGCCGCTCCGGGTCCCGGCGGTGAACTCAAATCCCCCGCCGCATGAAGCCCTCGACGAGCGAACTGGTTTTTACCCCCACCCCGTTTTCGATCTGGGGCTCCGTGGCGTTTCTCGCCCTGGTGATTTTTCTGGCTTTCACCGCCTGGCGCCGCAGTGGTTGGCGCGGGTCCATCGGCCTGCTGGAAACACTCCGCATTCTCGTCGCGGCCGGCATTGCCCTGACGCTCAATCAGCCGGAGTGGCGCGAAACCTTCCTGCCAGGATTCAAGCCGGTCGTGGCCGTGCTCCACGACGCATCCGGCAGCATGGAAACCCGCGATATTCTAAAGCCCGGCGACGCCCAGGCCGAGCCCGCCACCCGCTTGGAAGCCGCCGCGCCCCTGACCGATCCGAAACTCTGGGAACCCCTGGCCGGCC
>JAQGPD010000425.1 GCA_028293305.1 Verrucomicrobiales bacterium
AGGGCGAGATGCCGGTGACCATCGGCGTGTTTGTGAACCCCGGGGTCTTCGCCGACAGCCTGCCGGAGGAGGATGGCTGGAACAAACCGGCGGGAGTGAAGAGCAATCGGTCGGTGGAATATGACAGTGTGAGTCCGGACTACGTGACCTTTTTGGAAAAGGAACTGCTGCCGGAAGTTTCCAAAACCTGGAACCTGACCACCGACCCTGACCAGCGCGCCATCGGCGGCATCAGCAGCGGCGGCATTTGCGCCTTCACGGCGGCCTGGGAACGGCCGGATCTGTTCCGCAAAGTGCTGAGCCATGTGGGAAGTTTCACGGATATCCGCGGGGGATATGTTTATCCGGCCGTCATCCGGAAAACCAAACCGGTGAAGCCGATCCGGGTGTTTCTGCAGGACGGAGCGCATGATCTGGATAACCAATTCGGCAACTGGCCGCTGGCGAATCAAATGATGGCGAACAGCCTGACCTTCATGAAATACGATAACAAATTCGTCTTCAGTCCCGATAGCGTCCATGGCGGAAAATTCGGCGGATCCATCCTGCCGGATTCGCTGCGGTGGTTGTGGCGGAAATGAGTTATTGGGTTGTGCGGGAAGGCGGGGAGGCGGGGAGCAGCGGTTGGCTAGAAGCGGGGTTCGTGGGGTGGGGGGGATGCGGAGGTATTGGCCCGGGCCCGGGCTCGGGTTCGAGTTCGAGCTCGGGCTTTGGCACCGGGTGGGCACCCGGGGGACAGGCGGGACCCCTGTTCTCCCGGGGGCTTTGCTAAAAGCTGGTGCTTATTTAATCGAACCGGCATGCTGCCGATGAATTTCTCCAACTGTATAACTCTTCAAATGAACATGTTCCATTGTTCCCTTTCCGCTGCCATCCTGACATTGTCGCTGGCTGCGACGGCCCCTGCCCTCCCTCCGGGGTTGGTGGTGAATTTTGATGCGCAGTCCCAGGAGGCCGCCCGCCAAAAGGCTTCGCTTCCGCCACTGCGCCATCGCTCGCCCGTGGACCGATTCCTGGAGGCCGGCACCCAACCGCCGGCAGTGCAGGCGGACCGGGCGGCCATGCCGGCGTGGCAGACGGACGGGACGACCGCTTTCCTGCGTTATGACGGGAAGGATGACTATCTGTTATGGAATGGACCGCGCCGCCTGAGCGCGGAGGCGACCATTTTTATCCTGGCCGCACCGAAGGGAAATCCGGGGAAATTCTCCGCGCTTTTTTCCACGGCGGAGGCGGGACAGAACGATTTCACCAGCGGGCTGAATCTGGACTTCGGCCCGGAGGCGACGCGTGAGTTAAGTGTCGTGAATTCAGAATCCGCCGGCGCGGGCGGAGTGTTCGATTTCCTGGAACCCGGCCGGAATCTGGCGGCAGACTTGCCCTTCGGCGGGTTCCACGTGTTTTGCTTGCGGTCTAAAATCGGTCCGGAAGGAAATGAGGTTTTTCTGGACGGCATCAAGCTCGGCGGCCGGATGCGCATGGAATCGCATCTGGGTCTGGATGTGATGGCACTGGGCGCGCGGCTGTGTTCGAACGAGCCGGACCAACCGCCTTTCGCCAATGGATTTTTTCAGGGCGACCTGGCGGCGGTGCTGGTGTTCGACCGCGCCCTGACAGAACCCGAACGTCAGGAAGTGGAGCGGGCGCTTTTTGCCAGGACGCCTGCTTTGAATGCGCTGGGATCCGGATCCGGCGGACACGCGCTGGACGTCCTGACAGATGCGCCGCCGGTGCAGATGCTGGCTCCGGGCTTCTCCGTCAGCGAACTTCCGGTCACCCTGACAAACCGGAACAACCTCCGCTACCGCCACGATGGCAAGCTGGTGGCGCTGGGTTATGACGGCACGATCCATCTCCTGACAGACACCGACGGCGACGGATTGGAGGATCATGCGGATGTTTTTTGGGACAAGGAAACCATGCGCGGGCCGCTCGGCATCGCGCTGCTGCCGAAGGACGATCCGCGTGGCGAAGGGGTTTTCGTGGCAAGCAAAGGCAAGGTCTCGCTTTTCCTGGACAAGGACCGCGATGGCCGGGCGGAGGAGGAAGTGATAGTGGCCACGGGCTGGAAGGAAATTTCCCAGAATGTGGACGCGGTGGGCATGGCGGTGGATTCGAAGGATGGCAGCCTATATTTCTGCCTCGGGACGGCCAACTATGCGAATGCCTATCTGCTGGATCCGGCGACCGGAAAGTCCGCCTTCGACCTGAAAAGCGATCGCGGGACGATTCAGAAAGTCTCCGCCGATTTCAAAAAACGGGAGACCGTCTGCACCGGCGTGCGCTTTGCCTGCGCCCTGGCTTTCAATCCGCAGGGTGATCTTTTCGCGACGGAGCAGGAAGGCGCCACCTGGCTGCCTAACGGGAATGCTCTGGACGAGTTGTTGCACATCGAGCCCGGAAAACACTATGGATTTCCACCCCGCCATCCGGTGCATTTGCCGGACGTGGTGGACTGGCCGGCGGTTGCGGAATATGGCCCGCAGCATCAGTCCACGGTCGGCATGGTCTTCAATGAAGGCGTGAATGGAGGGTCGGCGTTCGGTCCTGATTTTTGGCGGGGCGACGCCCTGGTCTGCGGCGAGGCGCGCGGGAAAATCTGGCGCACCAAGTTGGCAAAAACCTCCGCTGGCTACGTGGGCCAAAACACCTTGATCGCCTGCGTGGGTCTGCTCACCGTGGATTGTTGTGTCAGTCCGCAGGGGGATCTGCTCATTGCCTGTCACAGCGGACCGCCCGACTGGGGCACCGGACCGAAGGGCGAGGGCCGCCTTTTCAAAGTGAAATACACCGGGCGCAATCTGCCCCAACCTGTCAGGACCTGGGCCAGTGCTCCTGACGAATTCCGCGTCGCATTCGACCGCGAGCTGGATCCGGCGGATTGGGCCGGCGCGACCACGAAAACCCGCATGGAAGCCGGGCGTTATGTATCGGCGGGCGACCGCTTTGAAGTCATCCGGCCCGGTTATCAGGTCGTGCGCGATCAGATGGCCGCGCCCCGCCGCTCCGTGCCGGTGCAGGAGCTGAGCCTGTCCTCGGACCGACGGTCCCTGGTCGTGAAAGTGCCGCGCCAAACGGAGCCGGTGCATTATGCCCTGACACTTCCACTGCCGGAATCCTGGCATCAGCAAAGCGCTATCCCGCAGCATGCGGAAATGGATTTGATGGGCGGATTGGAAGGCGCGGTGCTGGAAAATATCGCCAAGGGACGCGAGGACCGCGCGGTTTTGCCAAGTGTCAGCATGGATGTGAATCGCGTTCTGCTGCAGGGTTCGACGACGGCGGACTGGCTGGCCGGGCAACTGAAATATGTTGGCGACGAGCTGAGGATGACGTCCTTGCTGGCGCCGGTGGATTATTTCCAGCCCGCCGTGCAACCCGGGGCCAAGCTGGACTGGACGCCGGAACCGCAGGTCGGCATATGGCTCCATGATGGAAGGGACGGAAAAAAGCTAGTGGGGCCTGGAGAGGACGCCCGGCTGGCATTGTGGGAAAGCACCGTTGAACGAGCAGGACCTGATCAAGGCGCCTTTCCTGGCGGGCCCAAGGGAGGGACGGTGGCGCTGCCCTTGAAAGGAAGCATGGTGCCATGGACGGACCTCATCCGGAATGCCGGCCCTGACAAAACTCCGGCTCCTGAAATTCCCGGTAATTGGCTCGCCGGCCGCTCGGTGTTTTTCTCAGCGGAGGCCGCCTGTTCCAGTTGCCATCAGGTGCGTGGCGAAGGAATCGCCGTGGGGCCGGACCTGACCAATCTCATTTCCCGCGACCGCGACAGCGTGCTGGCCGACATTCTGAAACCCTCCGCAACGATCAATCCGGACCACACCGCCAGCCTTGTAAAACTGAAAGGCGGCCTGAGCCTGACAGGAATTTTGCGCAGCAATCAGGGCGACCAAATCAAGCTGGCGCTCCAGGCGGGCGCGGTGCAGGTCATTGCCAAAGCCGACATTGAAAACATCGAGCAGCTCCGCACTTCGCTGATGCCGGATGGTTATGCGGAGCGGCTGACTCCCGTTCAAAAGGATGACCTGCTGAAATTTCTCCTGACAAATCCAATCGAGGCGGCGGCCTTGGAGCGGCCCGGTGCTCCGCCGGCGCGATCCTTGTCCGCGCTGCCGGAACCCCTGCGCGCGGCGCTGGCGACTCCGGCGGATGCGGCGGGGAAACCGCTGCGATTGCTGCTCTGCGCGGGGCCGAAGGATCATGGCGTGGGTGAGCATGACTATCCGTTATGGCTGGACCGCTGGTCAAAGCTGCTCCGGCTTTCCCCCGGCGTCACCGTGGACACGGCCATGACTTTCCCGACCACCGAACAACTGGCGGCGGCGGATGTGGCGATTTTTTATTCGCGGAATCCTGGCTGGAATCCGGCGGCGGCGGCGCGGCTGGATGAGTTCACCTCCCGCGGCGGCGGCGTGGTGTATTTGCATTGGGCCGTGGAGGGCGGGGACGATGTATTGTTATTGGCGGAACGCATCGGCCTGGCCACGCAGGGCGGCGTTTCCACCAAATACCGGCATGGTCCGGTTCGGCTGGACTTCGTGACACGCGGGCATCCTATCACAAAGAATTTTCCCGCCAGCATGGACATCGAGGATGAAACCTACTGGAATCTCCAAGGCGACGCCTCGCGCCTGACCCCGCTGGCCAACGGCATTGAGGACGGCGCGCCGCGCCCGCAACTCTGGGTCCGGGAGCTGAACAAAGGCCGGGTTTTTGTCTGCATCCCTGGCCACTACACGTGGACGTTTGACGATCCACTCTACCGTCTGCTGGTGCTGCGCGGCATTGCCTGGGCCGGCCATCAGGAATCCGTGGACCGGCTTTCCGGGCTCGGCACCCTGGGCGCGCGGATCACACCCTGACTGTTAGCAGGCGTGCCTGGATCTCGGAAAAATCGGGGAGCGAAGGACGGCGGGCCTTCTCCCTGACAAATTTAAACCGCTTGGCGGATGATCCGAAGAGTTTCTGAAACAGATGCAAAATGAGGTCGCTGGACAATCTCCGGCTGCTGGCAAGAGTCCGCGAGATCCTGAAGCGAACTTAAAAAATCTTCAGGCCCGTCGGTGAGGCTACGAACTTCTTCCATCAAAATCCCGAAAGCCCGCACCTCCATCTGTTCCCACTTGTCCGGGTCACCGGGAGGGTAGCAGGAAGCCGCCCCGAAATCTCCCAAAAGGGCCTGACCGGTTGCCTTGTGCCACATCACATTGTGACTGTAAAAATCCCCATGCAGAACGTGACGGCGGTGCAGGTGTTCGGCTGCGGAAGCCAAATCCGACAGCAACCTTTCCGCAGTTTCCCGGGTAAAACGAACCTCACCCGGATAACCGGATGGATAGATATCCCGGGTGCAAGTTTCCAGACTGGGGGGGCAAGCCAGGGTGTCGAAAGCCGGGTCCACCAGTGCCATCACCAGCCCAGTCATTCCGTCCGGGTGGGCCGTGATTTCCCCCAATGCTCCCAGCAAATTCCGGTGGCCTGCCGCCGCGAGGCTGGCCGCCATTTCACTAGCAGGCAAGCCATCACTGGTCATGGCACCCTTGAATAGTTTGACGGCGACTTTCCGGACCTCGATTTCCCCATCCGACTGCGTCCAGTGAGCTTCGTAGATGTGACCGGAAGCACCTTCACCCAGAAGTTTGCCAAGGACAAGCTCCGCCCACGGAATCTCCGGAACGGTTGAGCTCGCACCGGCATTTGGGAATGGGGTGCAGGGATTACCTGAAACCGCCAACCAGGCTAACGCCGGCAAATCGACTAGCCAATCAGGAAATGTTTCGAATTGATTGGCGGCCAAGCGCAGCAGTTCAAGGTTGTGGCAGGCAGCCATGCTGTCCGGCAGGGCGGACAAACGGTTTCCTGACAACATGAGTTTTTGCAACCGGGGCCGGCGGCCCAGTTCCTCCGGCAAGTCAGTCAGCTGATTGCCAGTCAGGATCAGCCAGCGCAATGCCGCGGGCAAAGCCTTTCCTGACAAGTTGGATATTTGGCAGGCTTTGAATCCGATCATCTCCAGCGCCGGGCATTGCCCCAGGACTTCCGGAATGTGGTTGAAGGGATTTTTCGACCCGAAAAAAACCTTCAACTTCCGAAGCTCCGGCAGCCAGTCCGGCAGATCTGCCAGGCGGTTTCCTGACAAATCCAAATACTCCAGCGTATCCGCCAGATTCCTGATTTCCTCCGGCACCTGCTCCAGCCCGCACTCCAGCTCCAGACGCACTGCGCCGCGAAGCAATCCCGCACGGAGGTGATTGAGAGTTCCGTCTGACAGCAGGTTGAACATTTCCGGATTGGCATTCCATCCCCCAGGTTTGCAATAATCCAGAGGCGTCTTGCCAAAAAATTCGTTAACGGCATCAGTCCGGGAGCCAGCCTCAAGTAGAATTCGGGCACATTCCAAGTGGCCCCTGCGCACGGCATCATGGAGAGGAGTAAAACTAAGATCTCCCAATGCGTTCGGATCTGCACCCGCGCTGATCAACAGGTTGAGGCAGATGGCGTTTCCCCGGCGCGCCACCACGTGCAGGGGCCGGTCCTCATCCCCGAAAATACAGGAATTGACCGTAAGCGCCCCTTCCCCGGAAAACGGATCGCGGCCTTCGAAGTCCATCTCGATCCTGACATCAAAGACGTCCTCCAGCAACTCTTGGAGCGTGACGGTTTCCACTCCCCGGAATGGATCATAAGGAAGGTCTTCGTCACTCATGACCGGGCCTCCTTTTTAAACATTAAACCGGAAGTCCACCACGTCGCCGTCCTGCATGGTGTATTCCTTGCCTTCGATGCGGACTTTGCCGGCTTCCTTGGCTTTGCTGTGGCTGCCGGCGGCGACGAGGTCGGCGTAGGCGACGATTTCCGCTGCGATGAAGCCGCGCTCGAAATCGCTGTGGATGACGCCGGCGGCGGCGGGGGCTTTGTCGCCGATGCGGATGGTCCAGGCGCGGGTTTCCTTTTCGCCGGTGGTCAGGTAGGTGCGCAGGCCGAGGAGATGATAGACGGCGCGGATGAGGTCGCTGCAGCCGCTGTTGGAAACGCCGAGATCCTTCAGATAGTCGGCGGCTTCCTCGGCGGAAAGTTCGGTTAGTTCGGACTCGATGGCGGCGCTGATGACCACGGCTTCGGCGCTGTGGCTGGCTTTGACGTATTCGGTGACTTTGCCGACGAAGGGATGCGCGGCGGGGTCGCTCATGGCCTGGGCGAGCTCGGCTTCGCTGACGTTGCAGGCGAAGATGGTGGGCTTGTTGGAAAGGAGGAAGAGGCCTTTGGCGAGCTTCCGTTCTTCATCGGTGAGTTGGGCCGTGAGAGCCGGGTTTCCGTCGTTGAGGTGGGGCAGGAGTTTTTGGCAAAGGGCCACTTCCGCCTGGGCTTCCTTGTCGCCGCCTTTGGCTTTTTTCTGACCGCGTTCGATGCGGCGCTCCACGCTGGCGAGGTCGGCGAGGACGAGTTCGGTATTGATGACTTCGATGTCCCGGAGCGGATCCACGGAACCGCTGACGTGGTGCACGTTTTCGTCCTCAAAACAACGCACCACCTGGATGATGGCATCCACTTCCCGAATGTGGCTGAGGAATTGATTCCCAAGGCCTTCGCCACTGGCTGCGCCTTTGACGAGGCCGGCGATGTCCACGAATTCGATGGCGGCGGGAATGATCTTTTTGGTGTTGGAAATTTTGGCCAGCACATCAAGGCGCTCGTCGGGGACGACCACCACGCCCTGGTTAGGCTCGATGGTGCAAAAAGGATAATTCGCGGCCTCCGCTTTCCGGGAGCGGGTGACTGCGTTGAACATTGTGGATTTACCCACATTCGGGAGACCGACGATTCCTGCCTGTAACATAGGGCGCGGAGCTTAGCGGGGAAATCCGCCAACGCCATGGAAAATGCGGGCCGGTTTTTCCGGGCAAATCGTGACCGACTCCAATGTGGAGTGCCCTAATCCAGTAGAATCCATTCGGGTTCACCGTGATTTAGTTACTGCCCGGGACACTCCCTCCGGGCCGACCGACAACGCACGGAACCAATATTCCGCGTTATCATTTCCCAATTTCCCTATCTTC
>JAQGPD010000510.1 GCA_028293305.1 Verrucomicrobiales bacterium
TTTTCCTTCTCCTTTTCCTTCTCCTTCTGTTCCCTGGCGGCGTTCATGTTGTCGATGAGGTTTGGATAGGGCCGGCCGGCTTTTTGGGCGGCGGCCTTCGCCTTGGCTTTGGAGGCCGGGCTGAGCTTGGTGGGCTCCGTTTTTTTGGGAGCGGACTTTTTCCAAGGCTTGGTGGGGTCTGAATATTCCGAGGCCATGGGCTGATGTTCTAACGGGTTTTTTGGTATCCTGCTCCGCCGCGTGAGCGCTGGAGATTGGGAGAAATCGGGGAGAGATTGGGTCCGGGAGGGAACGTTTTCCGGCATCGGGCGGATGCCGCGCCCGGGAGCCGGCGCGATCAAAATTTTGTTGATGGGAAATGCCGGCAGGCGGTAGTTCGTCGAAACGGATGCGTATTACATCCTGCTTCGGGTGCTGTTTTGCAAAACGCCGGGGCGATTTTCAATCCGTCCCACGCTTCGAATGATTTTATTGCCTATCAACTATCGCGCCATCAGTTTGGCATTGTTTTTCGCCGCTGGATTGACCGTCCCGTTAGTCCCGGCAGCGTCCGCCCAGGATCGGAAGAGTGTGGATTGGCCGGAATATCTTGGGGGCAAAACGCGGAATCTTTTTTCGCCTCTGGCGCAGATCACGAGAGAGAATGTGGCGGGGCTGGAGGTGGCGTGGACTTTTGACACCGGGGAGGTGGGGGAGTATCAGGCCAATAATTTGATAGTCGATGGAGTGTTATACACGCCCTCGCCCTCACGGCGGGTGTTGGCGCTCGATGCGGCGACCGGGCGGGAACTGTGGCATTGGGATCCGGCATTGGAGCGGGCCGGCAAGGGCGGGGGACGGCAGCGGGGACTGGTTTTTTGGCGGAGCAAGGATGGGGCGGAACGCCGGCTTTTCACGGGCGTGGGTGGTTATCTTTTTGCGCTGGATCCTGGAACGGGAGGTGTGATCCGCGGGTTTGGCAAGGATGGTGCGGTGGATTTGGCGTCCGGCTTGAACACGCCGGGGGTGATTTGGAACGACTCCCTTATCCTTGGTGGGATGGGCGGCAAGGGCGCGGTGCGGTCGCTGGATGTCAGGACCGGGGAGCAGAAGTGGATTTTCAATCTCATTCCGCAGCCCGGGGAAGTTGGTTATGACACTTGGCCGAAGGATGCGTGGAAGTCCGCCACGGGCCTGATGCCATGGTGTGGTCAGTCGTTGGACGAGGCCCGCGGGATTGTCTATGTGGCGACCAAAACGGCTGAACCGGATTTTTATGGTGGAGCCCGGAAGGGATCGAATTTGTTCGCGAATTGCATCGTGGCTTTGAAAGCGGAGACCGGGGAGCGGCTGTGGCATTTCCAGCTGGTGCACCATGATTTGTTGGACAAGGATCTACCCTGTCCGCCGGTGTTGCTGACCGTGACGCATGGTGGAAAAAAAATCGATGCCGTGGCCCAGGGGACAAAACATGGCAGGCTTTTTGTCTTCGACCGGGTCACGGGCGAACCGCTGTGGCCCATCGAGGAAAAACCGGTGCTGGCATCCACGCTTCGCGGCGAGGAGGCGTGGCCAACCCAACCGTTTCCGACCAAACCGGCGCCTCTGATGCGTCAGGAATACACCGAGGCGGACGCGTCCAACATTTCGCCCGAGACGCATCAGATGACCTTGGACCGGATCCGGGCGTCGCCCAATGTGGGGCCTTTTCCCGCTCCGTCCCTGAACGAATCCGTGATGTTTCCCGGGTTCGACGGCGGCATGGAATGGGGCGGCGGGGCGGCGGATCCTGACGGAGTTTATTATGTGAATGTGAATGAGATTCCCTGGCTCCTGCAGATGGTGGAGACCCGCCGGGCGGATGGCACGCCCCTGGTTCCTGGCGAAAAGGACTTCATGATTTTCTGCGCCGCGTGCCATGGACTGGACAGGGCGGGGAATGTGGCGGCGGGTTTCCCTTCGTTGCTTGATGTGGCCAAACGCAAGACCCGTGCGGAGATCGAGCAGATCACCCGGCAGGGCGGCGGGCGCATGCCTAACTACGCCGCCATGCCGGAGGGGCAACGCACCGCGATTCTGAACTATGTGCTGAACGAGCCGGTTTCCGCTTCCCGGAAGGAGGAAGGCGCCGCCGCTCCGGCCACTCCCGATGCCAAATCCCCGGCTGTGGAAACACCGCCGGACTATGCCTTCGCGGGCTTCCGCCGTTGGCAGGACAAGGATGGCTATCCCGCTATCAAACCGCCGTGGGGCACACTGAACGCGGTGGATCTCAACACGGGGGAAATCAAATGGAAGGTCCCGCTTGGAGAATATCCCGAACTCACCGCACGTGGCATCGCGCCCACCGGAACAGAAAATTACGGCGGCCCCGTGGTCACGGCGGGCGGACTGATCTTCATCGGCGCCAGCGCTGATGAAACCTTCCGCGCCTTCGACAAGGACACGGGGAAAGTGTTATGGAAAGCCGCGCTTCCCTTCAGCGGCAACGCCACGCCCAGCACCTACATGGTGGACGGCCGGCAGTTTGTCGTGATCTCCGCAGGCGGTGGAAAGTCAGGCCGGCCCGCCGGTGGCAAGCTGGTGGCCTTTGCCCTGCCAAAGTAAAAATTGGTTATAATTTGGTTATCACCCCAGCTTTTCGTATTCAGCCAATTTCGGTTCCAACGACAGAATCCCGGAGGCCCAGAAGGCGGGATCTGTCAGGTCGGCGCCCAGGGTTTCGCGGGCGACGGTTTCGCAATCGGCGGAGCCGCTCAGGCGGAGGAAGGCTTCGTAGCCGGGAAGGAAAGCCGCGCCTTCGTTTTGGAACCGGGCGAAGAGCGCGCGGCTGAGCAGATAGCCGAAAACGTAGGGGAAGTTGTAGAACGAGACGCCGGAGATGAAAAAGTGCATCTTCGAGGCCCAGAACATGGGGTCCATTCCGTCCGGAGAGAGCGTGTCGCCATAACATTTTTTCTGAGCCTCCTCCATGAGCGTGATCAGCCGGGAGCCCGGCACCTCGCCCGCGCCGCGTTCCGAGTAAAAGGAGCGTTCAAACTCGAAGCGCATGGTGATATTGATCAGATAGGAATGGGCGCGGTTCATTTCCTGATCCAACAGCCAGGCCTGCAAGCCCGGCGTGTCCGCGCCTTCCGCCAGGAGGCCTTCCAACAAAATCATCTCGCCGAAATTCGAGGCGGTTTCGGCGAGGGTCATTGGATAGGAGGACCGGAAAAGGCGGGCGCCTTTGAGAGCCCTGGCCTGCCAGGCGTGGCCGACTTCGTGGGCCAAAGTGATCACGTCCTGCACGGTTCCATGATAGTTCATATACACCCGTTCCTCGCCTTCGAGCAGCGAGCCTGTGCAGAAGGCACCGGGCCGTTTGCCCTCGCGGGGCTGAGCTTCGATCCATCCCTTGTCCAACATTTCCCGGAAATATTCCCCCAGCGCGGGGTAGGCGGCGGTGAAGGCGCGGTCCACCATGGCGCAGGCCTGTGGCCAGGAAATGTGGGATTCCCCAGGCGGGGCGACCTGCGGCGCCTCCAGATCATAAAAGTCCAAAGCCACCGTCCCTTGCAGCCGGGCGGCCACCCGCAGGGCGCGGCGCGGGATTTCAATATGCGTGTGGATGGCCTGCATCATGGCTTCCAGGGAGGCCGGACTCATGGCGGAATCAAAGAGCGGCTCCTCCAAAAACCCCGGCAGCCCGCGCCGCCGATAAAGTGTTAGTCTCGCGCCCGCCATGGCATTCAATCCCGCCGCGAAAGTGTCCGCGTGATCCATCCAAGGCTTTTGACCGGCGTGGAATGCCGCCGACCTGACGGCACGTTCCGGCGAGGCCATGAGGGCCCGCCGGCGCGCCATGGGCACGGATTCCACATGCCCGTCCGGAAAGGTCATGGGGAAGGAAAGTTTTCCTGTCAGGGTTTCATATAGACGGCCCCAGGCGTGCAGCCCATCCACATTCAAATCCGCGGCGAGTCCCTCCAAATCCAGCGGCATCTGGCGGGCGCCCGCTTCCTTCATTTGCGCCAGTCGCCAGACCGCGTCCGCCAGGGAAGGATCCGCGCCGAGGGTTTCGAATTCCGCCGGGGTCATCGCCGCCAGCCGGGACCGCAGGCTGGCTTCAATCTTGGACAAATCGGCATACCGGCCCGCCAACCAGGCTTCATCCGCCTTCACGCCCTCATCCCCGGCATCATCCGCGGAAAGACAGCCGAGATAGGCGGACAGATGGGACATCCTGACGGAAAGCGACTCGAAATCCGACAGGGCCGCACCCATTTCCGATTCCGCGGCGGCGGCGGATTGGGCCGCCAAACTTTCTGCCAGGGACTTCCGGAAATTCTGATATTCCGGCCCGCCGAAAGCGGTGAACCAGGACGTAAGCGACCAACGGTCGGAGGGGGCGGCGGCGGTGGGTTCCATTCCGATGCCTACCTGTTTTAAGGAAAGTGGCAATAGAGGATCGGAAAAAGTCGCAAAGCGGCTCCTGGCTGCGGCCCGTTTTTCGATCCGCAGGTCGCCATCGGACCGGGTTGCATCCGGACGGATTTCCCTGCATCGCTGCCCCATGTCCGATTCCGCTTCACCGCTTTCCATTCCCCAACCGCAGCTTCCCGCCCAGGCCGTGCTCTTCGATATTGGCAATGTCCTGCTGAAATTCGACTTCAACCGCGCGGCCCGCGCCATGGCGGCGCATTGCGAAAAGTCCGTGGAGGAAATCCGGACCGCCCTGGATGGCTGGCAGCACCGGCATGAAACCGGCACGGTGACCTCCGATGACTTCGGCACCGCCCTGCGCGCGGAAATCGGTTATACCGGTGCCGAGTCCTTGTTCCGCGAGCAGTTCTGCGATATCTTCACGCCCAACGAACCCATGTGGGAATTCGCCCGCAGCCTCTTCGGCAAGGTTCCTGTTTATTTGTTTTCCAACATCAGTCTATGGCATGAAACCTGGGTGTTTGAGAAATACCCGGACTTTGTCAGGTTCGATGGCGGATTCTATTCATGGCGTTTATTGGCGATGAAGCCGGACCCGGCATTCTACAAGGCGGCGGTGGAGGCCCTGCCATTTCCTCCCGGCCGCATCGCCTACATGGATGACATGCCGCTGAACGTCGAGGGCGGCCGCGCGGCCGGTTTTCAATGCTGGCAATACAGCGCCGATGAACATCCGGCTTTCCTGGCCCACGCGGCGGGCTGGGGTATTTGATAGGAATTCCGGCGGCTGGCCCGGGCTGGGTCCTTCAAAGCGCCCACGCATCCCATAGCAATTTTGCGGTCAGCGCCAGAACCACCGTCAGGAAAACAGGCCGGATGATGGACAAGCCACGGGTGACCACCAGACCGGAGCCGAGACGCGCGCCCGCCAGCTGGCCCAGGATCATCCACGCGGCGGCCAGCGGTGCCACGGATCCCACCGACAGGAACAGGACCAGCGCGCCCACGTTGCTGGCAAGATTCACCGCCTTGGTGTATCCCGTCGCGTGGCGCAAATCCAGGCCGAGGAGACCCACCGCCCCCACCGTCCAAAACGATCCGGTGCCTGGTCCGAAAAAACCGTCATAAAATCCCAGCAGCCCGCCGCCCGTCACGGCAAATGCCGCCGCCGGCACCTTCGCCGTGCCTGGAGTCATGCCGAATTTCCGGTTCCACGCGGTGTAAAAAGCCACCGCCGCCAGCATCCACGGGATCACTTTTTTCAACACGTCCGCGGGTGCCTGATGCACCATCCATGCCCCCGCCGCCCCTGCGAGCAGGCTGCATATGACAGCCAGCGGCAGTCCGGGCGTGCGCAAAAGTCCCGCCCGGGCATAACGCCGCACGGCGATCAAAGTGCCGCAGGCGGATTGGAGTTTATTGGTGCCGAGAGCAAGTTGCGGGGGCAATCCCGCCGCCAACAGGGCGGGCACGGTGATGAGTCCGCCGCCGCCCGCGATGGCATCGATGAAGCCGCCGGCAAATCCCGCGAGGGTCAGCAGGACGCAGGTGAGGGGCTCGGGTTGGGAAAAATCCATGGAGCCGCCACGAACGCCGGATCGCCCTCTACGGCAAGCGCGGCGCGTTTTTTTCGGGATCGGCAGGATTGTGATTGTCAGTTGCTGACAAATCCGCGATAACGACTTCATGAAACGTCATTCCCCCCGCTTGGCAATTTTAATCCTGACGATTCCGATTTTGTCAGTGTGCAGACTGTGTGCCGCCACCCGCTATGTGGCGGTCGGGGGATCGGCCGCGGGTGAGGGCACCGGCATCGCGCAGCCCTGGTCGCTTGCCAAGGCCTGCACCGCCGCCACGCCGGGGGACCTCGTGCTGGTGCAGCCCGGGATCTATAACGGAAAGTTTGAAATTTCGGTGTCAGGCACCGAAGGTTCCCCTATCACCTTCCGGGCGGACGGGCCGGCGGGGTCGGTGATCATCGACGGCACGAACATGGCGGGGGCAAATGATGGACTCATTTTTATCCGCGCCAGCAATAGCAAACCGTTGGCATCGGACCTGGTGGTGGAGGGTTTTGAAGTGCGGAATTTTGTGGGGTTGAACGACGCCTCGGGCATCCGGCTTTTATGCACCGGTAACGGCCGGATGGAGCGGATCCGATTCACCAAGTGTTTTGTTCACGACATCCGCGGCACCAACGCCATGGGGATCACCGTCTATGGCCAGAGCAGTGCCAACGCCATCAGGGCCATCACCTTGGACGGATGCGAGGTGGCGTTTTGCCAGCCCGCGCCCAGCGAGGCGGTGGTCTTCAATGGGAACATTGACGGCTTCACGGTGGAGAATTGCCTGATCCGGAATTGCAACAATATCGGCCTCGACATGATTGGCGGGGAGAGCGGATTTCCACCCGCGCCGGCGGCCGGAAAAGTCGCCCGCAACGGAGTGGTTAGGCATTGCAACGTCAGGAATATCCACAACACCCAGGACATCGCGGCAGCCGGCATTTATGTGGATGGCGGCCGGCAGATCACCATCGAACATTGTGTGGTGGAAAGCTCGGATTTCGGAATGGAAATCGGGGCCGAGAATCCCGGAATCGTGAGCGATGGGATCGTGGTCCGGAACAACATCCTGCACAACAATTACCTCAATGGCCTCGTGGTGGGAGGCGCGGAAAGCGGCAATGGCCGGGCGAACAACAATCGATTTTATAACAACCTATTGTTTGAGAATGGCCGATTCGATGAATATGCCACGGAGCTGTTCATTCAATACGGATCCGGAAACTCGTTCGAGAATAACATCATCATGGCGCGCTCGGATGTGCTGGCCTCCTTCCTTTATGTCATTGGTGGAAACACGGCCCAGACTTTCCATAACAATCTCTGGTATGCCCAGGGCCTTTCCGCCACTTCCGAAGGGGACTTCGGGTGGATTCCGGAGGAGACCAATCCATCGGCGCCCTGCTGCGGGGACTATCAGGAATTCCGCGCCAGCACCGGTCAGGATTCCGGGGGGCTTTACGCCAATCCCATGTTTTTCAATCCAGCGGCCGATGATTTCCACCTGCTCGGGGTTTCCCCCGCCATCAACAAGGGCCTCCTGAACGCGGACATCGCGGCGGGCGGGTTGGTGGACATGGATGGCTTTCCCCGGGTCCGGGGCGTCCTGCCGGATATCGGGCCGGATGAAGTGTGGAAAGTGGATGCGTGGTGGCGCATGGCTTACTTGAATCTGGAGCTATCCCCCGCAGCCTTCGAGGCGGACCCGGATGGGGATGGTTTTTCAAATTTCCTGGAGTTCATGGCCGCCACGGCACCCCATGGAAACTATAGTTTTCCCGCCACGGGTCCGCTGCCCCGGACCGGTCCGGGCTCGCCGCGTGGGCTGTTTTTCGAGCAGACCGGAGGCATTGAGGAGGCGGAACTCCAACTCTGGCAATCTGAGGATCTCAAAGTCTGGACTCAGTCCCTGATCCAACCCACCAGCACGCCGGTGCTCTTTGGACGATTCCGCAAGGAGTGGGTGCTTCCGGAGGGGGCAGGGGATCGAATTTATCTGAAACTGAAGGCGGTCCTGAAACCCTGATTGCGGCTTGCGGGGCGGGCGGAAAAGGCGGAGGAAAAGGGTTCCGTTTTTTAACAACCCAACACTTTTTATACCTCTATGAATATCGCCAAAATGATGAAGCAGGCCCAGGAAATGCAGGGCAACATGGCCAAGCTCCAGACTGAACTCGCCGCGCGCACGGTGGATGCCAGTGTGGCGGGGAAGGTGCACGTCACCGCCAATGGCGCTGGTGATGTGCTGTCCATCCGCATCGATCCCTCGGTCGTCAGCGCGGACGATGTGGAAATGTTGGAGGACCTGGTGTTGACCGCTGTGCGTCAGGCGATCGCCAAGGGCCGCGACATGGCTTCCGAGGAAATGAAAAAAGTGACGGCCGGGATGGGACTGCCACCCGGCATGGGATTCTAGCCGATTTCCGGAAGCCGCCGTTCCGGCTCCATCCGAGGGGCCGGGCGGGCGGTTTTTTTTGGTAGGAAAAAAACCGGGTGAGCACCGCAAACACTGACCACGGCCGTGCCGGGTTTCCATCCAGTTGCCCCAATCACAGACTGCCCCGTTTTCAGGCTGCCCGGTTGGTTTGTTTTCAGCTTTCGATGCCATCCGCGATCCACGCCGCCGCTTTGTCATAACTGCATTGCTGCAGGTAGTGCGCGAGCCGCGGGGGCAGTTCCGGGCGGAGTCTGAGATGCTCGGCGGCGATGGCTTCGGAAACCTCGCGCAGCGCTGCAAGGTGGGCATCCGCATCCCGGTCGCGCCAGGCGTGATCCGCGATCACCGAACGGCGTTTTGTCAGGAGATCCAGCATCGGCCGGAGATGGGGGGCAGGGGACATGGGGGCAGGATTGGTTATGGAATATCGGTCGGAAGACCAGGTCAGCCGCGCACCTGATGCCGGCGCGTGACGAGGGCGTGAATCCAGAACGGAACATTCACCCAGAAGATGAAAATCGTCCATTTGTTATAGAAAAAGCCGAGATTCATGAGATCGGAAATCATCACATGCATACTGATCACGCCCAGGCCGAAGAGCGCCATCACGCGGCGGTTCCAGAGTCCGAGGAAGGCGAATAACTCCAAAAACAGGCCGACTCCGAAAAGGGCTCCGGCCAGGTTAGGATGGTGGGCCACCCATTCCGCCATGGCATCCGCGGAGG
>JAQGPD010000501.1 GCA_028293305.1 Verrucomicrobiales bacterium
CCGCCAACGCCACCCACCCCATCCTGCGCGGCGTCACGGATGTCTTCGGCGACACGGATGTCTACGAAGCCTACCCGCCCGCCGACGCCACCATCCTCCTCCGCGGCCAGGTTCTCAAAGGCATGGCCCCCACGGATCCCCCCGCCGCCTATCCAAAAACCCGTGCCACCGACAAAGCCACCCAGGACGTGAACACCCCCATGATGCCCGTCGCCTGGGTCCGCGAGTTCAAACAGGAAAACGGCACCACCAACAAAGTCTTCACCACCACCATGGGCTCGGCCACCGACCTGAAAAACGAAGACCTCCGCCGACTCGTCGTGAACAGCATCTTCTGGTCCCTCAACATGGAAGTCCCCGCCAAAGCCGACGTCACCCTGGACGCCCCCTACACCCCCTCCAACTACGGCTTCGACGGCTTCAAAAAATCCCAAAAACCCACCGACTTCACCCCCACCAAATAGTCCGCCCCGAGTAGTCCGCTCAGAGTAGTCCGCTCAGTCCTCTGAGCGGCAGCAGGGTGGTCCGCACAGTCCCCTGTGCGGCAGCAGCAACCCGACCCACCACCCCTTCAACTCCACCTCCCCAAAAAACCGCCAACCCACCTTTCACGCCCTACAACCCACCATCTAACCAATCCACCACCCTCCAATCCACCACCCTCCAATCCACCACCCTCCAACCCCACCCACCCAACCCCTCACCCCCGCCGATCAATCACCTCAATCTCCTGCCGCAATTTAACAATCTTCCCCGCCGCCAAAACACCCCGCCAAACCACCCCGCCATAAATCACACTCCGCCGCCCGATCAGGCTCCCCGGATTCAAAACCGCATGGCTGCCCAAGTCCGCATGATCCCCGATCACCGCCCCGAACTTCGGCAAGCGCGTCTCGATTTTCCCCCCATCGGCCCGCCCGTCCACCACCGGAATGCTCCCATGATCGTGCCGCCAATTCGACAAAATCACGCCCGCCCCAAGGTGCGCCTTGTGCCCCACCAGTGAGTCCCCGACGTAATTCCAATGCGGAATTTCCGCGCTGTCGGCGATGATGCAATTCTTCAGCTCACACGAATTTCCGATGATGCAATTCTCCCCGATGATGGTGTTAGGCCGGATATAGCATCCCGGCCCCACGAAGCTTCCCGCCCCAATATAAACCGGCCCCAGAATCACCGCCCCATGCATGATCCGCACCCCTGGCCCGATGAAAACCGGCCCCTCCATGTGCACCTCTCCTATCATATCCCCCTCGACGGACGGCTCCAACCATTCCTTTAAAAACGGCCCGATCCTCGGCAGCACCTCCCACACCTCCCCCAGCCCCTCGAACAGCTTGGGAAAGGGCGTGTGCAAAACATCGATGTAATCGGAAACAGGGTGCAGCGGCATCCCCCACAAAAGCCAACTCCGGCCATGAATCCAAGCGCAAAGGCGCACCCGCGCCGCCCGCCCAAACCGCACCCGCCTCCGGGAGCTAACAAAAGCCAGGCAGAGCCAAAAATTCACACCAGCCGCCCACCTAACGAATCAACGGCCCCGGTTTTTCCGGCTCCGCGCTCCACGGCGCCTGCTCCGCCGGTCCGCGGCTCCATGCCTCCCCATTCACAAAACCACGCACGGAAATCCCCTCCCGGTCCAACCGCAGCGTCACGCCACCCGTCAGCGCCTGGTCGAACATTTTCACCCCCTGCCCCGCCATCCGTTGCCGCCAGCTCTCCACCGCGCGCTCGGCTTCCGGAAACCGGCTATTGGAAAAAATCAGCGCCCCCGGCCTCACCGCCCTGACAAATTCCGGAAGCCCGCAAAAATCCGACCCATGCCGCCCCATCACCAGCACATCCGACCGCAAATCCACCCCTGACGACAACAGCGACTTTTCCGTCAGGAACCCGGCATCGCTCATGAACAAAACACGAAATCCCCGGCACTCCAGCCGCACCACACAGGCCTGATCATCCGTCACCCCCGCCTCCCAACCCGCCGGCGGAAAGAGCACCTCCAGCGTCACCCCCTCGTCCAACACAAACCGCCGCCCCGCCTCCAACACATTGCCGGCCGCCAAAGCCCCGGCAGGACTGGCGACCCACGCTCCAGTGTCAGGTGTTGAAGCTGCCCTGACTGTCGCGGGCTGCATCTTTTTCGGAGCCACGCGCCACACTTCCCCGGGATGAAAAAGCGTCGTCAACTGCGGCAAAGCTCCGGCGTGATAACTGTCAGGATGCGTCAAAAAAATCCCTTCCAGCCGGTTCACCGGCGCATGCTCCAAATGCGGGCGCACCGTCCGGTTCCAATGCTTCAGCCCGCCGCAATCCACCATCCATTGCCGCCCGGACGGCGTGTCGATCCGGGTCGCCCCGCCCCCCTGTTCCAACGCCAGCACCGTCACCTCGCACGGGTCCCCGCGCCAAAGCCGCGCCGGATCCAGCCTGACATGTCCGCCGGGCAGCGCGGCAAAAAATTTCGCCGTCCCGATCGTGCTCCAGGCCAGCGCCCAGTTCGCATTGTTCCATAACAAAACCAGCGGCTTCAGGCCCAGCGCCGCCGAAACAAGAGCCGCGCACGCCAGCACCAGAATCCACAGCGAAAGCGTCACCAGAATCAAATTCGCCACCACCCCCACCGGCGTCACCAGATTGAAATAACCAATCATCAGCGGCATCGAGCCCAGGGTGCTGGCCGTCGAAACCGCCAGCGACGCCACCAACTTTTCCCGCAGCCAATACCACGCCGCCTGCCGCCGGCTCCACAGCTCCTCCGGCAAAAAGGGATCCGGCGCCGTCCACCTCCCGAAACAAAAACCCACCACCGACTCCAACGGTTTTTGAAACAGCGCGATCGCCAGCAGCACGCCGAATGACAGGGTGAATCCCGCCTGGAACAACTGCTGCGTCTGCCAGCCCAATAACAACAAAGCGGACGCGCCGAGACTATTGAACAAATTGCCCTCCCGGTTCCAAAGCGGCGCCAGCATCACCATCCCCACCATCAGCGCCGCCCGCCACGCACTGGGCCGGAGACCCGTGATGAACACATAAAAAAACATCACCGCCAAACTCACCGCGATGATCCATCCCCGCGGCAATGGCGTGCGGCTGAGCACGAACCACAGCATGCCCGCGAACAACGCCACATGCAGCCCGCTAACCGAAAAAATATGCATGGTCCCGCTCGCCCGGAAAGCATCCATGATTTCGTCAGGCGTCTTTTCCCTCGTCCCCAAAACCATCGTCCGCACCGTCGCCGCGATCTCCGGCGAGCTTTCCAAATCCAACGTCACCGTCGCCGCGATCCAGTCCCGCGCCCGCAGCGCCGCCGCCATCACCGGATTTCCCAATCCCCCCGCCTCCACCCGCCATCGGCCGGGCGCGCCCTCCGCCGCGAATTCCGCCGCATAGCCGCTCCGCATCACAAAACCCGCGAAGTCGAATTCCCCCGGATTCCTAACACCGGCCGGCCGCCGCAGCAGCCCCTTCATCACTACCCGGTCCCCATAAACCGGAACGGACGCCGCCTCCGTCAGCCTCACATATAGCAAACCGCCGCCCGCCGGCCAGGAGGCGATCCCGGAATGCAGCGTCTCCACCCGCAGGGGAAATTGCCAGGTGTCCCCTGACATTCCCGCCGCCGGGGCATCCACCACCACCCCTGTCACCTCCGCCTGCATTGCCGCTCCGGGCGCCATTACGCGCTCGACTTCCAACCTCAGTGGGTCCGCCAGATTCCAACAATGCAGCAGCCCGAAAACGCCGGCCAACGCCACACCACCCAGCCATTTTTGCCGCCATCGCGCGAGCCCGCCCAGTCCAGCTATAACCGATCCGATCCAAATCCACGGCACGCTCCACCGGTCCGCCACCGCGATCCCCGCCACCGCCCACAGCGCCGCCATGAATAACGGTTCGCGGCATTGACCGATCCATCCGCCCACGGCTGTCCCGGCCCGCCGTATCCATCGCCGCAACAATTCCATGCCCCACCGACCTCCACCCGGCCAAACCGCGCAACTCAAAAATACAGCCATGCACGGAGCGGATGAACGACATTTGACATATCGGAATTTCCCGATATATTGAATCCGTGCCCACTGCCCCCGAAGTCTTCCAAGCCCTGGCCGATCCCACGCGCTGGGCCATCGTGCGCCATCTCGCGGATGGCCCGCGTTGTGTCTGCGAGTTGAACGGCATCGTGGGCCTGCCCCAGAGCACCCTCTCCACCCAACTTCAGGTCCTCCGCTCCGCCGGAGTGCTAGTGGGTGAGCGCCGCGGCCGCTGGATGTATTATGGCATCTCGCGGGACTCCCTGCCTTTTTTGCGCGCGGCCTGGAAACATTTTCCCGCCACGGCGTTGGAAAAATCCGCCATCGCGTCCGTGCTTCCTGACAAGACATCCGCCGCTCCCCCCGACTGCTGCCCACCCGCCGATCCCGCCACCACCGCCCCCGCTTCCCGCCGTCCCCTCAAAACCAAAACACCACCATGAACCTAGCCGAATTCAAAGCCGCCCTCTCCGCCGACCCTGACCAACTGCTCCGCCTGCGCCTGCCGGGTGGCGACGCGGTGCCGGTCTGTTTCCACATCACCGAAATCGGTCAGGTCACCAAGGACTTCATCGACTGCGGAGGCACGCGCCGCAGCCTGACCACCTGCCAGCTCCAGGCCTGGGTGGGCCCGGATGACGACCACCGCCTCACCGCCGGCAAGCTGCTCGGCATTTTCCGGAAAGGCGCCTCCTTGTTATCGTCCGAGGACTTGCCGGTCGAGATCGAGTATGAGCACGGCCTCATTTCACAATATCCCGTGACCGGATTTGAAAACGCGGATGGTCTTCTGATTTTCACCCTGACAACCAAACACACCGACTGCCTGGCCAAGGAACTCTGCCTGCCCCGCCTTCCCGTCCCCGCCATGTTCAAGTCCGCCTTCGCCAAACCCGCCCCCTGCTGCGGACCAGGCGGATGCGACTGAAAAAACCCCGACGCCAATCCTGACATTTCCATAACATCACGCGCCTTTTCACTTCATGCCCAATCCTCCCCTCATCCTCATTCTCTGCACCGGGAACAGCTGCCGCTCCCACATGGCGGAAGGCCTGCTCCGCCGCGCCCTCGGACCGGAATACAACGTCGCCAGCGCCGGCTCGAATCCCGCCGGTTACGTCCATCCGCTGGCCATCCGGGCCATGGCGGAGATCGATATCGACTTGTCAGAACACACCTCCAAGCACCTGAATTGGTTTTTGGACAAAGGCGTGGAAACCATTATCACCGTCTGCGGAAACGCCGACCAGGCCTGCCCGGTTTTCCCTGGCCGCGTGAACCGGCACCACTTCCCTTTTCCCGATCCCGCCCACGCCACGGGCACGGAGGAGGAACAGCTGACTGTTTTCCGCACCGTCCGCGATTCCATCGCCGCCGTGTTCGAAGCCTACGCCGCCGGCCGCCTGGACCAAGCCGTTGCCGGAACGGCATTGCCGGCCTAACATAGCAAGCCTGCCGACGGAGCCGCCGGCCCTTTGCGGAAAATCCGCTCAGGGTTTTTGAAGCTCGAAGGTCGTTTCGCCAATGGCTTTTTTCGAGCCCGGGGCATAACGGATCACGTCCATCGATTTCAATACCGTCGCGCCATCCACCTTCATGCCGGAGGTCACGGCCAGCACTTTGATCATCTGGCCCTGCCAATCGTAGGCCTGCATGCGCATGAGACCGCCGCTTTCCCGATCGACAAAAATCCGCACCGTCGCGTAGTCGCCCACCTTGCGCTCGGCGTGGAGGTCCACCACCCAGCACTTCCGTGTCTTGACGGTTTCCAGGTTGGGCTGCTTCACCTTGTTGCCCCAATATAGAAAGCGCAGGGAAATGTCATCATA